>NZ_JAYFPU010000227.1:0-19309 GCF_034927525.1 Christensenella sp. | reverse complement strand
GGCGGCCGAGACGTTACAGAATGAAAAATTTGACGTGGTCATATACGGCAAGGCAAAACGCGTGGTTGGCACTGCGCAGGCAGTATTTGATATCCTGCGAAAAGAGCCGGATACAGTCGTGCAGACGGGTGAGATACGGGAAATGGATTTCGGCCTTTTTGAGGGTATGCACTACCGCGAGATCGTGCAGCAGTATCCGGAGCAGTGGCAGCGGTATATGGACGACTGGAGGACATATGCATTTCCGCAGGGAGACAGCATTGCCGAATATTATTCTTTTTGCAGCGAATGGATCGGCGGGGTTGTGGAGCGCTACCCCGGCAAGGATATTCTGATCGTCGGACACAAAGGATTTATTTTGAACTGCCTGTCGGCACTGCTGACGCAGGATGGCGGAGATGTGCTGTCGCGCGACATCGGGAATGCGGAAACAGTGACGCTTACGTTAGGTTAACTTGCCGCAAGACCGTAGAAGGGTGTTTCTTTTTCAGGCATATTGTATTATAATATTTATGATTTGTTTAGCGGCTGGGGCCGTTTTCATTTAGGAGGGTAATTACGTGGAACACATCATATGGAATAAGGAAATGGAGTGCGCAGACCGCAGCAAGATCAGGGAACTGCAGCTTGAAAGGTTAAAACACACGGTAGCGTATTGTTATGACAATGTTCCGCATTATAAGAAAAAACTCGACGAGATCGGGTTGAAGCCTGAGCATATCAAAACATTAAAAGACATTGAAAAATTGCCTTTTACCACAAAGGAAGACTTGCGTGAAAATTATCCGTACGGGATGTTTGCTGTGCCGATGAAGCAGATCGTTCGTGTGCACGGGTCTTCGGGCACGACGGGCAATCCGACGATCGTCGGATATACACGGCACGATCTTGATATGTGGACAGGGCTTGTTTCGCGTATTGCATGTGCGGCGGGGCTTGTTCCGGACGATATTGCGCAGATATCATTCGGCTACGGGCTTTTTACAGGCGGATTTGGGCTGCATTACGGCCTTGAGAATGTGGGCGCGAGCGTTATCCCTGTTTCCAGCGGCAATACTGAGCGCCAGATCAAGTTTATGCAGGATTTTGGCAGTACGGTACTGATCAGTACGCCGTCCTACGCGCTTTATTTGGGAGAAACAGCGCAAAGGATGGGCGTGGACTTCAAAAAACTGAAGCTGCGGCTTGGCTTGTTTGGCGGCGAAGGCCATACCAAAGAGATGCAGAAGCAGATCGAGAAATACTTAAATATCACAGATACGGAAAACTATGGATTGTCGGAAGTGATCGGGCCGGGGTTTTCGGGCGAATGCTATAAGCAAAACGGCATGCATATCGCAGACGACGAATTTATCTCTGAGGTGATCGACCCGGATACGGGCGAGGTGCTGCCGATAGGAGAGCGTGGAGAGCTTGTCATTACGAGCCTGACCAAGGAAGCGCTGCCCATCCTGCGTTACCGCACCAAGGATATCACGCGTTTGTTTGACGATCCGTGCCCGTGCGGCAGGACGACGATGCGTATGGAAAAGGTGTCGGGGCGTACGGACGATATGCTGATCATCCGCGGCGTGAACGTATTCCCGTCGCAGATCGAAGGCGTGCTGTTGGGGATGGAAGATGTTGCGCCGCATTACGAGATCGTGCTTACTACGGAGAAGCATCTTGACCGCATTGAAGTAAAGGTCGAGGTGGCGGACGAAGGATTGCTGACCAGCTATAAAGCGTTGGAGACGCTTAAGGAAAGCATCGCGCACAATATCTTTACCGTGCTCAATATGCACGTAAAGGTGACGTTGGCGGAGCCGCAGTCCTTAAAACGGTTTGAAGGTAAGGCGCAGAGGGTCACAGACCTGCGCACGAACGAATAGATTGAAGAGGAAAACAGAGTAGATGAAGAAGATTATGCTTGGAAACGAGGCGTATGCGCAGGGGGCGTACGAAGGCGGCGTAAATGTCGTCTCGTCTTATCCCGGTACGCCGAGTACGGAAGTAACGGAGAATATCGTCAAATACGATGAAGTGTATGCCGAATGGGCGCCCAATGAAAAGGTGGCACTTGAGGTAGCGGCGGGTGCTTGCTACGGCGGAGCGCGTGCGCTGTGCTGTATGAAACATGTCGGGTTGAATGTAGCGGCCGATCCGCTTTTTACAGCGTCTTACACGGGCGTGAACGGCGGACTCGTCATTCTGGTAGCCGACGATCCGGGCATGCATTCCAGCCAGAACGAACAGGATTCGCGGTTCTATGCGCGTAGCTCCCATGTGCCGATGCTTGAGCCGGCCGACAGCATGGAAGCAAAAGAATTTATGAAATATGCTTTTTCACTGAGTGAAAGGTTTGATACGCCTGTGCTGCTGCGTTCCAACACACGCATCTCGCATTCGCGCGGGATCGTGGAGACGGGTGAGCGTGAGCAAGCACCGCTTAAGGATTACCAGAAGGATATCAAGAAATATGTGATGATGCCGGGCATGGCGAAGGCGCGTCACATTGTGGTGGAGCAGCGCACGAAGGATTTGGAGGCATTTGCAGAAGAATGCGAGCTGAACCGTGCGGAATATCTGGGCGGCGAGATCGGCGTGATCACAAGCGGTACCTGCTATAACTACGTGAAGGAGGCGCTGCCCAATGCAAGCGTCCTGAAGCTCGGTATGGTGTATCCGCTGCCTAAGAAAATGATCAGTGAATTTGCTTCTAAGGTAAAGACGCTGTACGTGATCGAGGAACTGGAACCGTTCTTTGAAAATCAGGTCCGTGTGATGGGGATTCCTGTAAGCGGCAAAGAATTGTTTACCGTACAGGGCGAATATTCTGTCAATATGATCAAAGAAAAGATATGCGGTGAAACGTGTACGCCTGTCAAAACAGAGGCGCTTCCTATGCGGCCGCCTGTGCTTTGCCCCGGATGTCCGCACAGAGCTGTCTATTATATGTTCAATAAGCTAAAGCTTACCGCAATGGGCGATATCGGCTGTTATACGCTGGGAGCGGGCGCGCCACTAAGCGCGATCGATACGACGCTTTGTATGGGCGCTTCGATCGGGATGGCGCATGGCATGGAAAAAGCGCGCGGTGAAGACTTTGCCCGCAAGCTTGTGAGCGTTATCGGCGACAGCACGTTTATGCATTCGGGCATCACCGGCCTTGTCAATATGCTGTATAATGGCGCGACCTCAACCGTCATGATCCTTGACAACTCCACGACGGGCATGACGGGACATCAGGATCATGCGACTACGGGTAAAAACGCAAAAGGCGAGCCCGCGCCGTCGGTGAACATTGAAAAATTAGTGGAAACGATCGGCGTTAAGCATGTAAGAGTGCTTGACCCGTTTGACTTGCCGGAACTGGAAAAAGCGCTGAGAGAAGAAACACAGCGTGAAGAATTGTCGGTGATCATTACGCGCAGACCTTGCGTACTGATCGACCGGGCTTCGATCAAAGAAGCGTTGTGTGTTTCTGACGAATGCCGGAATTGCGGCGTTTGTATGAAGCTCGGCTGTCCGGCGATCGTCAAAGGGGAAAATAAAGTAGACATTGATGCATCGCTTTGTATCGGGTGCGGATTATGTGCGGACGTTTGTCCGTTCCACGCGATCGGAGGTGCGGCAGAATGAAAAGTATTGTGATTGCCGGAGTAGGCGGACAGGGCACGCTGCTTACGAGTATGGTGTTTGGACAGATTGCCCTAAAGCTTGGCTATGATGTAAAGCTTTCGGAGGTGCACGGCATGGCGCAGCGCGGTGGAAGCGTTGTGACCTATGTGCGCATCGGCGACAAAGGTGAAAAGATATATTCGCCGGTGATCGACGAGTGCGGCGCGGATATCCTGCTTGCGTTTGAACAGCTCGAGGGATTGCGCTGGCTGCCTTATTTAAAACCGGACTGTGGGAAAGTGTATTGTAACACACAGCAGATTTTGCCCATGCCTGTTATTACGGGCGTGATGGAATATCCGCAGGATGTTCCGGCAAAGATCAGGGAGCACTTCAAAGACGCGGTGTTTGTCGACGCGCTTTCGCTGGCGAACGAAGCGGGCAACTTAAAAGCTGTCAACACGGTGCTTCTCGGCGTGCTTGCAAAAAATATGGATATCGATAAAGAAATATGGATGGAATCGATACGTGCAGTGGTGAAACCGAAATTCGTTGCCATGAATGAAAAGGCGTTTGAACTCGGTTACAGGCTATAAAGAAAACAGGAGGGCGACCGGTATGCTGATCAGACAAATTTCCGTATTTGTAGAAAACAGAAAAGGCAGGCTTTACAGTCTGGCAAAAACGCTTGCAGATAATGGGATCGATTTAAAAGCATTGAGCATTTCGGATACTTCGGAATTTGGAATCCTGCGCAGTATTGTGAACGATCCGAAAAAGGCGTTGCAGGTCGTCAAGGATGCGGGCTTTACCGCAAGCGTAACCGAAGTGCTGGGTATTGAAGTGGAGGACGAGCCGGGCGGCCTTGCCAAGGTTCTCGATATTCTCAACCAAAACGATATCAGTGTGGAATACTTGTATTCCTTCGTGGGAACTTGCAGCGATAACGCGCTGATCATTTTCCGTGTGGAAGAAACGGAGAAAGCATTTGAACTGCTCAAAAACTCCGGCCTTAAAATTTTGACGGAAGAAATGATTTATAACATCTGAGGTTGTGCTTTGTATAGAAAAACGTATGCGCGGATAGACCTTGAGAATCTGCAAAAGAACATTAAAAATGCGAAAGAACATTTGCCGGATGGCTGTATGCTTGCGGCGGTGGTGAAAGCGGACGCCTATGGCCATGGTGCACTTCGGTGTGCACAGGCTTCGCAAAGCGCCGGAGCAGGTATGCTGGCTGTCGCGCTTGCGGAAGAAGCAATTGTGCTTCGTGAGGCGGGGATGACGCTTCCAATTATGATCATCGGGCGTTCGAATACGCAACAGCTCAAACTGGCAGTAAAGTTAGGGTTGGAGCCGTGTGTGTTTACGCCGCAACAGCTTGCTTTGTTGCAGCAAGAAGCGGAAAAAGCCGAGAAAACGATTCAGGTTCACTTGAAGATCGATACGGGGATGAGCCGGATCGGCTTGCGCAGCATAGAAGAACTGGATAGCTTTTTGGATGTGCTCGGCAGCTGCGGCCGCATTGCTTTGAATGGTGTATTTACACACTTTGCGAACGGGGACGCGCAGGATAAAGGGCACGCAAACAAACAGCACGAAATGTTTATGCGGTATGTAGAACATTTACATGCGCGCGGACTGCATCCTATGGTACACGCGGACAACAGTGCGGGGACGATAGACCTGCCGCAGTTTGGACATGATATGGTGCGGTTTGGGATATCGATGTACGGATATTATGCATCCGCTCATGTTTGCAGGAAGCAAGTCGCGTTGTTTCCTGTGATGGAGGTGTTTGCCGAGATATCGCATATCAAGACGATACCGGCGGGCACGTGTGTCGGGTATGGAAGCACCTTTACCGCCGAACGTGAAACAAAGGTCGCGACGGTGCAGATCGGATATGGGGACGGCTACAACAGGCTGCTTTCCAACAGAGGACGGATGATCGTAACAACGGATAAGGGAGCATTTTATGCGCCGATCATTGGTCGCGTGTGTATGGATCAGACGATGATAGACCTAACTGATGTACAGGGAACGCTGGCAGTAGGGGACGAAGCTGTCGTGCTTGGATGTGCGGGTGATAAGAAGATCGATGCGGATGAGATCGCGGGTATTTGCGGCACGATCAGTTATGAAGTGCTGCTTGACTTCAACGCACGCGTGCCCCGCATCTACAACGATTGATGGAGAAGAATATGAATAAGCAGGAGATACGCGAAAAAGTATTGGATATGCGCAGAAGCCTGACTTCGAAATACATTGAGGACGAGTCTATAAAGGCGATAGACCGTCTTTTGAATTTGCCAGAATTAAGTGATGTGAAGAATGTTCTGGTTTACAGTGATTTTGATTGCGAGGTCAAGACGGCGAACCTTACCGGCTGGCTGTTGTATCACGGCGCACAAGTCTTTTTGCCGGTGGTGCATGAGAAAAAGATGTATGCTGCCAATATCAAAAGTGCGGTGTTGGAATTAAGCTGTTTTGGTGTAGCGCAGCCAAAATACAACGAGGCGGAAATCATCGAGCCGGATATGCTCGATCTGATCATTATTCCCGGCGTGGCCTTTGACCGTGCGCTAAACCGTGTAGGCTTTGGCGGAGGCTATTACGACGCATTTTTGAAACAGGCCTCGAGAGCCAAAAAGATCGCGCTCGCGTACGATTTCCAAATCCTCGATCAGGTGCTCTGTGAAGCGCACGATGTGAAAATGGATATGATCGTGACGCCGGACGAAACGATTTCATGACGCGGATCATTGCGGGAGAGAAAAGGGGAACGATTCTGCAGACACTTGAGGGGGACAGGACGCGACCGACGACCGACCGCGTGCGTGAAGCCCTGTTTGGATGTATCCAGTTTGAAATAGCCGGCGCAAATGTTTTGGACCTTTTTGCAGGGAGCGGTGCGCTTGGCTTAGAAGCGTTATCGCGCGGCGCGGCATGTGCGGTTTTTTGTGATAGGTATGACGAAACGGTGAAAATCATCAAAGGAAACATCGCAAAACTCGGTTATGAGACGCGGTCGCAACTGATAAAAAATGACTATATTCATGCAATTAAAGTGTTTCAAAATACGGAAAAGTTTGATATAGTATTGATAGACCCGCCGTACAAAAGTGGTTATTATGAAACGGTACTCGAGTTGCTGGCGAGAGAGAACGTGCTCAAGCATGGCGCGATCCTTGTAGCGGAAAGCGAAGAACCTGTAGAGGCTGCGGTTGACGGGTATCATGTATACAAAAACAAACGGTACGGGAAAACGTTTTTGACGTTTTTCAGATGGGATAAAGGATAAAATGGAAGCATGTGTGTATCCGGGCAGCTTTGATCCGATGACAAAAGGGCACCTTGACATTGTTGAGCGTTCCAGTGCGATTTTTTCCACAGTTTATGTGGGCGTGTTGAACAATGTAGCCAAAAAATCTATGTTCAGCGTGAAAAAGCGCGTGGAGATGGTGAAAGCGGCGACAAAGCACTTAAAGAATGTGCAGGTGGTTGCGTTTGACGGATTGCTGGTCGATTTACTAAAAGAGCTTGGGGCGCGAGTCATTATCAGGGGGCTGCGGACGGGTGCGGACTTGGAGATCGAACAGCAGTATGCGTTTATCAACGGAAAGCTTTTTGAAGGAACAGAGACGTTCGCCCTTCTTTCCAGGCCGGAAATGCATTATATCAGCTCTACCGCCGTACGGGAACTGATTGCTTTTCACGCGGATGTTTCGGACTATGTTCCGGGAGAAATACTCAGCATGATCGACAAAGGAGAATAGTACATGAAGATTTTCGATTTGATTGACGAAATTCAGGACGAGATTGAAAACGGTAGAAAATCTCTGTTTGGTAATAAAAAAACGATTGAAGTTGATTTTGTAATGGAGATATTACAGGAAATCAAAGATTCTGTTCCCGAAGACCTTTTGTATGCGCAGGAGGTGCTGGGGCATAAACAGGAGATCATCAATCAGGCACAGGAAAAGGCCAAAAATATTCTCGATGGCGTGGATAACCGTTTGGCGGAGTTGATCGAAGAACACCGCGTTACACAGCTTGCGTATGAGAAGTCGAACAGGATGATCGATATGGCGCAAAAACAGGCCTATGAAATCCGCGTGAACGCAAATGACTATGCGGTAAATGTTCTGGAGGATCTTTCGTCTTATATGCGCGAATATATGGACATCATCAAGGAAAACAAATCCAATTTTATCAACAAGAAAAATAAAGATCAGGCGGAATTTTGATATACGTGTTTTAAAACCCGCATAAAATGGTATTAAATCTTTATATTGGGAACGATATAAAGATTTTTTCTTATCGACCTATAAGGAGGAACAGCATGAATAAGAAAATCGGTTTGGCGCTGGGCGGCGGTTCGGCAAGAGGGTTTGCACACATTGGCGTGCTAAAAGTCCTGCTGGAAAACAAGATACCGTTTGACTATATTGCCGGATGCAGCATGGGGTCGCTCATTGGGGGCATTTTTGCCGCGGAAGAGAATCTGGAAACGCTGGAGAGCCTTGCGATCGTATTCGACTCCAAAAAGTATTTTGATATCACACTTTCCACCTCAGGGTATGTGAAAGGCAACAAAGTGCAGGAGCTGCTCAAGCTGATGACGAAAAACATCAACATTGAAAAGGCGGCGATACCGTTCAGCTGCATTGCGACGTGTGTAGAAGATGCAAAGCTGCACCGGTTCACAAGTGGGTCAATCTCTGAGGCGGTACGCGCCAGCATATCTATCCCCGGCTTGTTCACCCCTTACGAGATCGACGGGAAGACCTATATTGACGGCGGCGTGATCGACCGGACGGCGATCCGTGCGACGCGTGAAATGGGTGCGGATATTGTGATCGCAGTGGATGTTTCCTATCGGGGCGAGCCTTTAGAAAAGCCGAAAACAGTGATTGACCTGCTACAGGATACGTTTACGATCTCTGAATGGTATTTGACGCAAGCCTATTGGAAGGAAGCGGATGTTCTGGTGTTGCCGGAAGTGCATGATATCAAGGGAAGCGAATACAAGGACACACAAAAAATCATCGGACGTGGAATGCAAGCCGCGGAAGCTGCGTTGCCGGACATCAAAAAAGCACTGGGTATCAAATAATAAGAAATTTCTGTGTGAAATCGCGCCGCGCAGGCGCGATTTTTTGTTGCAGCAACGCATAAAGATCGCTTGCCTTTATATCAAGATCGAAAAGCGGACTATCGGAAAACTCTGACGCCTTGGTGATAACGGGGATCGTGGCCTTTGCTTTTAGTTCGCTTAAAAGATCGAGGCGTTCTCTTTTCACCGCAAGTACGCGCGCATACAAAGGCTGTGTTTTCAGTTGCTGTGCTTTTTCCTTGGTAAGATTCATCATGATATAGAGCAGGGTGCGCTGGATGCGCGTCTGCGTATAGCGCTTGCTTTTGACCGCTCCTATCAATTCACCATAGGACTGTGCGGTATAGGCCGCCTGCTGCAATTTATATTCCAAGCCTTCGGAAACCTCGTATATGTCACGAATCTGCTCGATATCCATGCTGCGCAGACAAAAAAGGATATACGGAAAAACGGAGGCAGGAATCACAGGGGCGCCGATATAGAGGGTGCGGACAGCAGCGGGGATGTCGGCATCACCTAAATTTTTGAGGCCGCCCGCGATCAGCTCACGCCGGATAGCCGTTGCGCTTGAGTACTGTGCGGATAATTCGTTATGCGCATATTGACCGCCTTTGCGCGTTACGCTGGCGGGTATAATTTTGCTATTGTTACGTAAGAGCGCTTTGATATATTCGATACCCAAGATATTGTTGGGAGAGCGATAAAGCGTTTCGTCGACATCGGGACAACAGATTTTGAGCGCTGCCGCGCGCGCGGCGGGATAAGAAACACCTCCGCTAAGATATTCTCTTAGAGCGGCTCGCAACGTGGCGGGCTCGTCTGCTAACATTTGTGCAATTTTTTTTATGCCGGACAGGTCGGGTGCTTCCGTACCAAAGGAAAGAATGGATACACATTGCAGCGCATCCAATATGGATACAGCTCCATGAGCAAAGCCCTCGGCACTTTGCGTGGCATAAAAGAAGGGCAGCTCCAATACAATATCCGCGCCGCCTAAAATCGCGGCTTGGGCACGTGTCCATTTATTATAAATCGCAGCCTCGCCTCGTTGAACAAAATGACCGCTCATCATGCAAATGACCGCGTCCGTCTCATACAATTTTGACGTTTGTAAAATTTGGTAAGCATGTCCGGCATGAAATGGGTTATATTCGGCTGTAATTCCTGCTATTTTCATAAAATACCTTTGCAAAGCATGACGTTATTATATATAATATATGAGTGTCATTATAACAGAGAAATTTAAAATTTGAAATAAATATTAACAAGAGGTGTATTGTAGTATGTCGTTAATGGACAAGATCAAAGAAAAGGCAAAATCGGTCAGCAAAAATATCGTTCTGCCGGAAGGAAATGAACCGAGGACGATCGAAGCTGCTGCCAAAATTGCCGAACAGGGAATCGCTCATGTGATTTTGTTGGGGGATGAAAAGGAAATCGAAGCCGCCAACACGAAGCATGTGGATTTGTCAAAAGCTACCATCATCAATCCGGCAACTTCACCTAAGCTTGACGAATATGCCGAGATGTTTTATGAAATGCGCAAGAGCAAGGGTATCACTTTAGAGCAGGCGAAAGAGACCTGTAAGGATACCCTTTATTATGCAGTTTTGATGATCAAAAGCAATGATGCGGACGGTATGGTTTCCGGCGCAGTGCATTCGACGGGCGATACGCTTCGTCCGGCTCTGCAGGTCATCAAGACAAAACCGGGCGTCTCGATCGTGTCCAGCAGCTTTATTATGGAACACCCTGATTCCAAATGGGGAGACGACGGTGTGATGGTGTTTGCGGACTGCGCGATCAACATCGATCCGAACGCAGACGAGCTGGCGGCGATCGCCATTGCTTCTGCGGATACGGCAAAAACGCTTGCGGGCATTGAGCCGCGCGTGGCGATGCTTTCGTTCTCAACGAAGAACAGCGCAAAACATCCGCATGTCGACAAGGTGGTGGAAGCGACGAAAATTGCCAGAGAGCTGGCGCCGGAGCTCAGTATCGACGGCGAACTGCAGGCGGACGCAGCATTGATTGAAGCGGTCGGACAGCTAAAGAGCCCGGGCAGCAAGGTCGCGGGACGCGCAAATGTCCTTATTTTCCCGGACATCCAGGCGGGAAATATCGGATATAAGCTGGTGCAGAGGCTGGGCGGGGCGGAAGCGATCGGCCCGGTGAGCCAGGGATTGGCACGGCCGGTCAACGACCTGTCGCGCGGATGCAGCGTAGAAGATATCGTATCGGTTGTGGCGATCACAGCGGTACAGGCGCAGTCCTTCTAAGGAAAAGGGGTAAAGTAAAATGACGAATGTATTGGTAATTAACGCCGGGAGTTCTTCACTGAAATATCAGCTCATCGATATGGATACGGAGAACGTTATTGCAAAAGGTCTTGTGGAGAGGATCGGGATCGATCACTCGGTGATCAAGCATAAGCCGACAGGCAAAGATAAAGCAGAGATCGAAACGCCCATGAAAGACCATAACGACGCAATGGAGCAGGTCATCAAAGCGCTGACTGATCCGGTGCACGGCGTGGTATCAGACCTTTCGAGCATCAAAGCGGTCGGACACCGCGTGGTGCATGGTGGCGAGAAATTCAGCGGTTCTGTGGTCATCACGGACGAGGTGATTGGTGCGCTTAAGGAAAACATCGAGCTTGCACCGCTACACAATCCGGCCAACCTGATGGGGATCGCAGCATGCGCAAAGCTGATGCCAGACGTACCTATGGTTGGCGTGTTTGACACGGCATTCCATGCGAAAATGCCGCAGAAGGCATTCCTGTACGGCATCCCGTATTCTGCATATACGGACTACAAAGTAAGGCGCTACGGCTTCCACGGCACGTCTCACAAGTATGTTTCCAAAAGAGCGGCGGAAATGCTGGGCAAAGATATCAAAGATCTGAAAATCATTACATGTCATCTTGGCAATGGTTCTTCTGTTGCGGCGGTAGACGGAGGGATATCGGTAGATACTTCGATGGGTTTCACGCCTCTCGAAGGTCTTGTGATGGGTACGCGCAGCGGCGATCTTGATGCTGCGATCGTTCCTTATTTGATGGGTAAACTGAATATGGATGTCGATCAGGCGATCAACTATCTTAACAAAGATTCCGGTGTGTGGGGGATTTCGGGCGTATCCAGCGACTTCCGCGACCTTTGGATAGAAGAAGGAAAAGGAAACGAACGCGCAAAGCTGGCGCTTGACGTATTCAACTATAGACTGAAAAAGTTCATCGGTTCTTATGCGGCGGCGATGGGCGGCGTAGACGTTCTGACCTTCGCAGGTGGTGTTGGCGAGAACGACTGGGATGTGCGTGCACACGCAACAGAGGGCCTCGAATTTATGGGTATCAAAATCGATAAGCAGAAAAACGACAAGATGCGCGGTGAGGAAATGGATATTTCTGCGGCAGATTCCAAAGTCAAGATACTGGTTGTGCCGACGGATGAAGAAATGACGATCGCGCAGGATACTTACGAGATATGCTGTAAATAAGGCGTTGCATCAAAAAAGATATTGACAATGTAAGGGCATAAAAATATAATGATATGGTAGCTGTTTTCTGGCTGAGGGAGAAACATGATTGATATCAACCTTTCTACTGCGCTGAAAAGTGAGGGAGAGACGTATTCTTATGAATATAGTGGCACTCCGGATTTTGGCAAAGATATTGATTTGAATGAATCTCTTAAGCTGCATGCTGACTACAGCGCCGATGAAAAGCGCATAAGCATCAAAGGTACGATACACACTGTTCTCAATGTGCGATGCGACCGGTGCTTAAAGGAAATGACGTACGATTTTGCGGGAAAGTTTGACGAGGTTTTTCTTCCCGAGGGTACGCAGGGCGAAGACGAATATACGTATCGAAGCGAGACGCTTTGTCTTGACAAGATGGTATATGATATCATTATGCTCGGTTTGCCGCATCAGCTTCTGTGTGATGAAAAGTGCAAGGGATTGTGCCCCAAATGCGGGCAGGATTTGAACATAACACAGTGCGAGTGTGAAACAAACGACACGGATGAAACAAATCCGTTTGCAAAATTAAAGGGATTGTTTTGACCCAAGGGAGGTGTAGAAAATGGCAGTACCAAAGAATAGGACTTCTAAACAACGTAAACGTACAAGAAGAGCACACTGGAAGCTGACTGCTCCTGCTGTATCGCAGTGCCCGCAGTGCCATCAGCCGAAGTTGTCTCATAGAGTTTGCCCGAATTGTGGCTACTACAACGGAAGACTCGTCGTAGCGACCAAAGAGGAAGCAGCAAAATAAAATGTTTTTTTAAAAAGGGCCTTGTGATAATACAGGCCCTTTTTTCGTTGAATTAGGTTGGAAATCATTGTATTTTCATGTATACTATATGTATATTTGTCTGAACGTTTGAGAGGAATGGACATGAAGATTATCATTGACGCAATGGGCGGAGACAATGCGCCCGAAGCAATCGTTAAAGGTGCGGCAGCAGGTATTAACGAGTTTTCGGATGTGAATATCGTGCTGACGGGCGATAAAGGCCGTATTGAAGACATCCTCGAAGGCCTTAGCTATGACAAGAACCGGCTTGAGATCGTACATACGACGCAGCTGATAGAGATGAATGATTCACCGGTCAAGGCAATGAAGGAAAAGCCGGACTCTTCTATGGCGGTGGCGCTTAAAATGGTAGCCGAGGGCAAAGGCGAAATGGCGATTTCCGCAGGAAATACGGGCGCGCTGGTAGCGGGGGCGACGCTTATTGTCAAGCGTCTTCCGGGTATCAAGCGACCGGCGCTGGCACCGGTACTGCCGACACAGACAGGAGAGGTGCTGCTGATCGACGTGGGCGCAACCACGGAATGCACGCCTAAATACTTACAGCAGTTTGGCGTGAGGGGCCGCATTTATAGGGAAAAGATGTTTGGATTGCAAGCGCCAAAGGTCGGACTGATCAACATCGGCGGCGAGGAAGAAAAGGGCAGCGAGCTTACCAAACAGGCGTATCAGCTGTTAAAGGATGCTCCCGTTAATTTTGTGGGAAATGCCGAAGGCAGAGATCTGTTGTCCGGCCAATATGACGTACTGGTGTGCGACGGGTTCACAGGTAATATTGTCCTGAAATTTGTTGAAGGGTGTGCCAAGACGATCCTCGGTATGCTCAAAGGTTACATTAAGGAATCGACAAGTGCAAAGCTTGGTGCGGTTTTTATGAAAGGCGCCTTTGGAAAGCTCAAAAAGAAAATGGACTACACGGAGTACGGTGGTTCACTGCTTCTGGGGCTTCGTGGCGGCGTTGTGAAATCACACGGGAGCTCGGACGAAAAAGCGATATGCAACTCGATCAGGAATGCGCGTAAGTTTATTTCCGGAAATGTTGTGGAATTGATCAAAGATGAGATTGCGAAACTGGCCGAAGAATAATGGATGAGCTATTAAGGGATCTGCAAAAGAAAATAGGGTATGATTTCAATGATGAGGAGTTGTTGGCGCGTGCGTTGACACACCCATCGTGTGGAAACGTGCCGCATTACGAGCGGCTGGAGTTTTTGGGCGACGCGGTGATTGAGCTCATTATCAGTGATTACTTATATAATCATTACAGTGATTTTTCGGAAGGGATGCTGACCCAAAAACGTGCGGATATCGTATGCTCAAAGTCTTTGGCAGGGATCGGACGTTCAATCAATCTGGGCAACTACATCTTTCTTGGCAACGGAGAGGAGCAGTCCGGCGGACGCAATAAAACATCCATTCTGGAAAATGTGCTGGAAGCGTTGATGGGCGCCATCTATTTGGACGGCGGGTTCTATGCGGCGCAAAGCGTGATCGGCGTATTATTCTTCAATACGATCAAGCAGGCGATGTCGCGTATTTCCGATCATGATTACAAATCGCAGCTGCAGGAGATGGTGCAAAAAACCGTCAAGCAGGACATCAACTATCTTGTCAGCAGACAGGAGGGGCCGCCGCACAATACGACGTTCTATGTAAGGCTGATCGTGGGGAGCGAGGTCATCTGCGAGGGTGTGGGCGGTTCCAAAAAGGAAGCGGAACAAAATGCTGCTAAATTCGCAATTGCGAATTTTGATAAAATTTATAAGGGGTAAAAAACAATGTTGGATTTTTCTGAAGTAAAGAAAATGGACAGTGAAGTATATGACTCCATGATGCGTGAGCTTGATCGTCAGGAGCACAACATCGAGCTGATCGCTTCTGAGAACTTTGTTTCTCAGGCGGTAATGCAGGCGATGGGGTCGCATCTCACGAACAAATACGCGGAGGGGTATCCGGGCAAGCGCTATTATGGCGGATGCGAATTTGTGGACGAGGTCGAGGATTTGGCGCGTGAGCGTGCAAAACAGCTATTTGGCGCAGAATTCGCGAATGTGCAGCCGCATTCCGGTGCACAGGCAAACACTGCGGTGTATTTTGCAATGCTTGAGCCGGGAGACGCGATCCTTGGCATGAACCTTTCGCATGGCGGACATCTGACACACGGCAGCCCGGTCAATATTTCGGGCAAGTATTTCAACATCGTGCCTTATGGCGTGAGTGAAGAGAATGAGACGATCGACTATGACCAGGTATACCAACTGGCGATGGAGCATAAGCCGAAGATGATTGTTGCGGGAGCGAGCGCTTATCCGCGTACGATCGATTTTGCGAAATTCCGCGAGATCGCGGATGCTTCCGGCGCTTATTTGATGGTCGATATGGCGCACATTGCGGGGCTTGTGGCGGCGGGGTTACATCCGAACCCGATCCCGTACGCGCATTTTACAACGACAACAACGCATAAAACGCTGCGCGGGCCGCGCGGCGGCATGATCCTTTGCGCGGAAGAATATGGCCCGGCAATCAATAAAGCGATCTTCCCGGGAATACAGGGTGGCCCGTTGATGCATGTGATCGCTGCAAAAGCGGTTTCTTTCCACGAGGCGCTGCAGCCTTCCTTTAAGGAATATCAGGGACAGATTGTCAAGAATGCCGCTGCATTGGCAAAAACGTTGACAGATAACGGTATACGTCTTGTTTCGGGCGGGACGGACAATCATCTGATGCTTCTTGACGTCGGCAAGCAGGGTAAGACAGGCAAGGAAGTGGAAGCGCTGCTTGATCTGGCGCATATTACGGTCAATAAGAACACGATTCCGTTTGAGACTTTGAGTCCGTTCGTCACGAGTGGTATCCGTGTGGGTACGCCTGCGGCGACGTCGCGTAAGATGAGGGAACCGCAGATGGAGATCATCGGCGGCCTGATCGCTAAGATGATCAAAGAAGGCGAGAGCGCGAAGGACGAGGTAACCAAGCAGGTTTTTGCATTGTGTGAAGAATTTCCGCTTTATAAATAAGCATGATCGAAAAAAGACAGTGAAGAGGGCGGGCGTATTGCCCGCTTTCTTTTAGGAGTGAACATGGGTCGCTGTATCAGTACAATTGAAGATGGAAGCATTGCTGCTTTATGCGGCCTTGATCCGGGAGATACGTTGCTCGAGATCAACGGGCAGCCGGTGCGTGATTACATCGACTACGCTTATGCTGTGGCAGAAGAAAACCTTCTTCTGCTCATTCGCAAAGCGGACGGCAGGGAAGAAGAACTCGAGATCGAAAAAGACGCCTACGAAGAGCTTGGGATCGGTTTTGCAGACGACGGCTTCGGCAAGAAAATCGTGTGCCGCAACAAATGTGTATTCTGTTTTGTAGACCAGATGCCAAAGGGAATGCGTAAGACGTTGTATTTCAAAGACGACGACTGGCGTATGTCTTTTCTGATGGGCAGTTACATCACGCTGACAAACTTAAATGATGCGGATATTGAACGTATTGTCGCGCAGCATATATCGCCGCTGTATGTCTCGGTGCATGCGTATGATCATGCTGTGCACAATATGCTGCTGGGAAACGACGACGCGCAAAAGACGTTTGACATTCTGCGGTGTTTTGTGGAAAATGGCATTGAAGTACATACGCAGGTCGTGATGTGCGAGGGGCTCAACGACAAAGAAATTCTGCGTGAAACGATTGAGGAGCTTTATGCGCTGTACCCCGGCATACGCTCTCTTGCGGTCGTACCAGCGGGGCTCACACAATTCCGCGAGAACAGGTATCCGATTGAACCTGTCAGCAATAAAAATGCAAGAAAAACTGTGGAAATGATCCATGAATACCAGCAGCAGTTTCTAAGCGCTAACAAGAAAACGCGGTTTGTTTTTGCGGCGGACGAAATGTATATTAAGGCCGGTATGGGCATGCCCTCTTTGGAGGAATACGAGTGTTTTGAGCAGATCGAGAATGGCGTAGGCATGGTGCGGACGTTTGTAGATGACGCAATGGATGCGCTTGAAGGTCTTAAGGGAGAAAAAGCGCGCTACCTTACAATCGGTATGGTAACGGGTATGGATTTTTATCCTTTTTTGAAGCGGATCGCGCAGGAAGCGGAAGAACGGCTGGGTGTTCTGATCCGTGTGTATCCGGTCAAAAATGAGTTTTTTGGCGAAACAGTTACTGTGACGGGGTTGCTGACCGGACGGGATATTATGGCGCAGCTTAAGGGTAAGATACAGGATGAGGTGCTCTTTTTGAGCAGCTGCTGCTTTAAAGAGAATGAAGAAGCAATGCTGGATGATGTATCGCTCAACGAGTTAGAGCATGCCTTTGGCGTGTCATGCAGAAAAATCGATAATGACGGGTATGAACTGATCCATGCAATGCTGGAAGAATAAAGGAGTATGTTATGGCGAAACCGCTGGTGGCGATTGTAGGACGGCCGAATGTCGGCAAATCTACTTTTTTTAACAGAATAACAAGGACAAAGCTGGCGATCATCGAAGATACGCCGGGGGTAACACGCGACCGTATCTATGCGGACGCGGAATGGCTTAACAGGGAATTCACATTGATCGATACGGGCGGTATCGATATGGATACGAACGACGTCATTCTGAGCCAGATGCGCGTGCAGGCGGAGATCGCGATCGATTCAGCCGAGCTGATCCTCTTTTTTGTGGACGGCAAAACAGGCATTACGTCGGAAGATCATGAAGTGGCGAAAATGCTGCGTAAATCCGGCAAGCCTGTGATCGTCGTAGTCAATAAGATCGATAATCCATCGGATGAGCAGAACGTATTCGATTTTTATGAACTGGGCATCGGCGATGTGGTGGGCATATCCTCCTCGCAGGGGCTGGGGCTTGGCGAACTGCTGGATGAGATCATCGGCTATATCGGAGACTACGAAGCAAACGAAGAAGAAGACGACACGCTGAAAATTGCGCTTGTTGGTAAACCGAATGTAGGGAAATCGTCTCTAACCAACAAGATTCTAGGTTATGAGCGCGCGATCGTGAGCGATATTCCGGGGACGACGCGTGACGCGATCGATTCCGTATTTGAGCGTGACGGTCAGAAATATACGATCATAGATACGGCGGGTATGCGCAAACGCGGTAAGATCGACGATAAGTCCATCGAGCGTTATAGCGTGATCCGTTCCTTAAATGCTGTACGCCGGGCGGACGTGGTTGTTGTGATGATCGATGCGACCGAAGGGATCACCGAGCAGGACGTCAAAGTAGCGGGTTTTGTTGATGAGGAAGGCAAGCCTTGCCTGATTGCTGTCAACAAGTGGGACGCAGTGGAAAAGGATACTTATACGATCGAAGAATACAACAAAAAGATTTCTGCTGATCTGGCATTCATGCCGTACGCAAAGAAAATTTATATTTCTGCCGCAACAGGGCTGCGCGTTGACAAGCTGTTCGGCCTTTTGCACGAGGCGTACGACCATAATATCCAGAGGATACCGACGGGCGTGCTCAACGACTGTTTGCAGGACGCGATCACAGCGGTGGAGCCGCCTTCGACAAACGGGCGCAGGTTAAAGATATTTTATATGACGCAGGTAAGCATCAAGCCGCCGACCTTTGTGCTGTTTGTGAATGAAGTTCCGCTGATGCATTTTTCCTATCAGCGCTATTTAGAGAATTATTTGCGCAAAACATTTGACTTTAGCGGGACGCCGATTAAAATAATTGTTAGACAACGTAATGAGGGCAGGGAGGAATCATAAAGTATGGAAGTTTGGGTGCTTGTTCTTTGCGCCATAATCGCATATTTGATGGGATCGATATCTTTTTCGTACATTTTTACGAAGAAGGTGCGGCACGAAGACATCCGTGAAAAGGGAAGCGGCAACGCAGGTACGACAAACGTACTGCGCAACTACGGATGGGGTTTGGGAATAGCTGTTTTTGCAGGGGACGTCTTAAAAGCGGTTGCGGCGGCACTGATCGGCGGCGCGATTGCCGGATATGAAGGGCTTTGCGTGGCGGGCGTGTTTGCGATCATCGGACATAACTATTCCTGCTTTTTGAAATTCAAGGGGGGGAAGGGCATTGCCTCTACGATCGGTGTGCTGCTGCTGATCCAGCCGATCCCTACGCTAGTGATCTTTACAATTTCTATTATCATTGTTGCCTGTACAAAGATCATGAGCATCGGGTCGATCATAGGACTTATATTGAGTGCGATCGCTGCGGTCGTATTTGCGCAGGGGAATATGTTTCAGATTTTTTCGGTGTTGGTCATTGCCGCGCTCGGCGTGT
>NZ_JAYFPU010000374.1:0-3319 GCF_034927525.1 Christensenella sp. | reverse complement strand
GCGCTACGTTTGCGATCTTATTTCTGAGCATCAGGTTTTTCTGCATCTCCGGACGGCGCAAATCAAGATAACGGTATTTCAGCCGCAATTCTTCGCGCACCTTGCTGCCGTCTTCGATCTCAAAAGGCGGCGTTTCCGACTTACTCAAAATCTTTAGCTCGCGCACCTTGACTTCGATCAGTCCGGTCGGCAGCTTCGGGTTCACCGTGTCTTCCGAACGCTCGACGATCTCGCCTCTTACAGCCAGAACAAACTCGCTGCGGATGCTGCTTACCTTCTCGAAGTCTCCTTCGTAAGCAGATTCATTGAACACGACCTGCATAATGCCTGAGCGGTCGCGCAAATCTACGAACACAAGCCCGCCGAGATCGCGGCGCGTATCCGCCCAACCCATCAACGTGACTTCCCTGCCAATATCGTCGGTCGTAAATTCCGCACAAAGCGCGGTTCTTTTCCAATCGTTTAAAAACTCTCCCATTACACTTCTCCCATCAATCTAAAAATCATATTATAACTGCAAAAACAGCTTTATCTCTTCTTGTCTTACGACCCGTTCTTCCCCTGTTTCCATCGTCTTAAGCACTACCGTTCCTTTTTCCATTTCCTCTTCGCCGATCACGATCACTGTTTTCGCGCCGATCTTATCGGCATACTTAAACTGCGCCTTGACGCTGCGCGCACAATGATCCATATCCGTCTTGATTCCGCTCTCGCGCAGTTCGCGCGTGAGCTCGATCGCCTTAAACCGCGCCGGCTCCCCGTGCGTACACACGAATACATCCGTTATGGAGGGCTGCGGAATCTCGATCCCTTCGCTTTGCATCACCAGCAGCAAACGCTCAATACCCATGCCAAAACCAATGCCCGGCATATCCGGCCCGCCGATCTGCTTTAACAGCTTATCATATCGTCCGCCGCCGCACACCGTTCCCTGCGAACCAATATTGTCAGAAATAATTTCAAAAACAGTTTTTGTATAATAATCAAGTCCGCGTACAATGAGCGGGTTGATCGCATAGTCGATCCCAAGCGCCCCCAGATACTTTTTCAAGTCCTCAAAGTGTACAGCACATTCCTCACACAGATGGTCGATCATCTTAGGCGCAGCCGCGACAATTTTCTGGCAGCTTTCGACCTTGCAGTCAAGCACACGCAAAGGGTTGCGTTCCATACGATCCCTGCACATTTCACACAGCTCGCCCTCATGCTCTTTTAAGTACGCCTTCAGCGTATCATTATACTGCGGCCTGCACTTGTCACAGCCGATGCTGTTGATGTTGAGCCGGAGCTGCTTCAGCCCCGCAGTCTGAAACAAAGTGAGCGCAAGGTTGATCACCTCTGCGTCCACGCTCGCGTCCGCCGCACCAAACACCTCAATACCGAACTGGTGATGCTCGCGCAAACGCCCTGATTGCGGCTTTTCGTAACGGAAAACCGGCGTAGAGAGATAATACATCTTTGTGGGCTGTGCGCTGCTCGGCAGACCACCCTCAATAAACGCGCGCACAACACCCGCTGTTCCTTCCGGTTTTAAGGTGATCGAACGATCTCCTTTGTCTTTGAACGTGTACATCTCCTTTTGCACGATGTCCGTCGTATCTCCGACGCCGCGCAAAAAAAGCTCCGTGTGCTCAAATACCGGCGTGCGTATTTCCCTATACCCCGCAAGTGCCGTCAGCCTGCGCGCAATATCCTCGACATATTGCCACTTGTAGCTGTCCTGCGGCAAAACATCCTTCGTGCCCTTTGGTGCCTTTACTGACCTTTCTGCCAACTTACCTTCCTCCAAACTACTCCAGAAAACTAAAAAACTCCGCCCATAAAAAGGGACGAAGTTATCAAAAACCCGCGGTACCACCCACATTGAAAGCCATTTCCAGCTTTCCGCTCTCGCCCATAACGCAGGCCTGCGCCCATAGCTACTAACTAACCCATGTTTTCGCCACAGAAGCTCTCCGGTGTTCTTCTCCATATCTTAAACGCACGGCCGCTCTCAGCCACGGCAGCCGTTCTCTTGTTCGCAAGGCATATGGATACTCTCCGTTTCATCGCCTTTTCCGATAGATATATTATATCCGCAAAACAAAAACGTGTCAACAAATCAAAGCCACCCTTATATCCTTTAAAACAGCTCTTTTTTCCTGTCCGCCATCTCTTGCGTGCGCTCGATATAGTTTGGGATATCCTTGACGTTTGCCGCCCTCTTCAAAAGGTTCTTTTCAGGGTAAAGCTTTTTCGATATCCCTCCCGCGCCAAAGGCCATCACACTCACGATTTCTTCCATGATGTCGATGTTATAGACAGATTCTTTTCCCTGACGTGCAAAGCCAACATTTTCCATGTTTCCGCTCATATACTTCTGGCGGTACAAATAGTATGGCAAATACCCGGCCTCGCTTAAGAAGGACTGCGACTGTTCCACCATTTCCGATACCATTCGCGTATCCAATAAATCTTGGTTTTCCAGTGCAAAATCAGACGCATTTTTCAGCGCCAGTGTATGTACCGTCACGTTCTCCGGCGAAAACCGTGTCACATCCTCAAGCGTTCGCTGTGTATCCTCCGGCGTTTCCAAGGGTAGGCCGAGTATGATATCCGTGTTGATGCTGTCAAACCCGTATGTCTTCGCCAGCTCAAACGCCCTGAAAAAATCTCCTGCGTCATGCTTCCTGCCGATCCGTTTGAGCGTATCGTCATTCGTCGTCTGTGCATTAATGCTGATACGCCCCGCACCCGCTTCCTTGATCCTGTCCAGCTTTTCACGCGTGATCGTATCCGGTCTTCCCGCTTCCACCGTAAACTCGTCCGGATTTGGAAAATATTCGCCCGCCGCGCGAAGCAACTGCACAAATTCGTCGTCACCGAGCGCGGTAGGCGTTCCGCCGCCTACATATACGGCTCGTATACGGTATTTTTCAAGCGTACCGCGCATCAAATCAAATTCCTTTAACAAACACGCCATGTATTGATCTTTCAGCTTGGTGTTGAATTTGATATCCCGTGATACGAACGAACAGTATTTGCACCTCGACACACAAAAGGGAATGCCGATATAAATATCGATATCATTTTCCCGCACACTGCGGCGATACCCCTCCTGCTGCCCTACGATCGTCTCCGCAAGGCTGATTTTAGGTTCCGTGACAAAATATGTTTCCCCAAAGATACGCTTCGCTTCGTCCATGCCGTGCTTTGCCGCAAGCTCGTGCATCAGCTTTGTCGGACGGATACCCGTAAGCGACCCCCACGGCTTGTCTTCCCCATAATATCCATGAAGCACCTCGTAGATCATGCCCTTTACATGATGCTTCCTTAGCTT
>NZ_JAYFPU010000173.1:0-13777 GCF_034927525.1 Christensenella sp. | reverse complement strand
GTTCGGGGGTTGCGGACGACGAAAAAACAGCCTCCATCCGCGAACAGCTGGAGCTTGCGCCGCTGCCAAGTGAAAGGCCGGATATCGATCCTAACAGCATAGTGAGTACGGACAACTGGAGCGTCGGCGAGGTACCGACGGACGTACCGTTTGTACAGGGCTCGCAGAATTAGGGCATAAATATATGAAAATCCGGATATCGCTGGTATCCGGATTTTTTGTTTTTTGAAATTGATTGCGTAGCAAAGGGCAATGCTGTTTATCAATACGAATAACAAACCAATGGCGACCGGAAGGAGAAAACAAATGAACCTATATGATTTTACTGTAAAGGACAACAAAGGGAACGACGTTTCACTCAAAGACTATGAAGGCAAGGTATTGCTGATCGTAAATACCGCTACAAAATGTGGGCTGACGCCGCAATATGAGATGCTCGAGCAGTTGTATGAAAAATATAAAGACAGAGGCCTCGAGGTGCTCGACTTTCCCTGCAACCAGTTCATGCACCAGGCGCCGGGGACGGACGAGGAGATCAACTCGTTTTGTACGCTCAACTACAACACGACATTTCCACGCTTCCAGAAGATCGATGTGAATGGGAAGAACGCCGCGCCGCTCTATGTTTGGCTCAAGGAAGAAATCCCTGAGGATAAAGGGGACGAGCAATCGAAAAAGTTTGAGAAAAAGGTAAAGCTGCTGGCGCGCAACAAAGAGGACAGCGACATCAAATGGAATTTTGGGAAATTCCTGATCGACCGCGAGGGCAACGCTGTGCAGCGCTACTCGCCGGCATACACAGGGGAAATGATCTCCGAAGATATCGAAGCGATCATATGAAAGAACCGGCCGGGTAGACGCCCGGCCTTTTTTATGCCGCAGAAATCGTTTTTGGGGCATGGTGTTTCCTGAAAAAGTGGAGCACGAGGAGCAGCGCACACACAAGCGTCAATATCTCGGTCGCCGGCCCCGCCATCCATACGCCGTTCAGGCCAAAGAAGTTGGGCAGCAGCAGTACGAACGGGATGATGAGCCCAAAGCCGCGCAGCGCGGAGATGGCAAACGAGGGACGGGGCTTCGCGATGGAAGCAAAGAACGAGGTAGTCACGATGTTGAGCCCCGCAAAGACAAAACCAAAGAAATAGATGCGCAGGCCGTCCACGGTGAGAGCGGCAAGCTGTGCGTTGTTTTCATTGTTGAAGATGGACGCGATCTGCGACGGGAAAAAGAGCCCGATCAGGAAAAACACAAGGCCGAGGACGACAGCAATGATCGCTCCGCCGGTGTAGATATGCCGCACGTGATCCATCCGTCCGGCGCCGTAGGAATGGCTTAAAATAGGCTGGATGCCCTGCCCAATGCCGGTAAAGATGGCAATGCACACGAGCGCCAGATTGGCGATGATGCCGTATGCCGCCACGCCGAGGTCGCCCGCGATGCGCAGGATGGTCAGGTTGAATACAATGATGATGATACCGGACGAAGCCTCCATAACGAAGGAAGGAAGTCCGGTGAATATCGTTTTGCGGATCTCCGCGCCTTTGAATTTGGTTTTTTGCAGCTTGAAGCTGTTCTTTTTGCGCAGGAAATGCAGCGACAGGATCGCCATGCTCACAATAGGGGAAACGCCCGTTGCGAGCGCCGCGCCGAAGATGCCGAGCTGCATGGGGAATACGAAGATGTAGTCGAACACGATATTGAACAGGCAGCCGGACAGCATGCCGATCATGGCAAGGCGGGGATCGCCGTCGTTGCGCACGAACGCGACAAGCAGATTGTTCAAAATAAACGCGCACGAGAAAAGCATGAGCATTTTTAAGTAAGTGGACGTCATCTCGATGATGTGCTCGCCCTCCGCGCCGAGTGCAATGGCAAACGGGCGGTTAAAGAGCAGACCGCATACAGTTATGACGACGCCGCATACAAGAGCCACGACAAACGCCTGCGTAAAGATGCGGTTTAAGGAATCGCGCTTGCCTTTGCCGATAGCGATGGAAAAAAGTGTTGCCGAACCAATGCCGATCATCAGCCCAAGCCCGTTGATAAAGCTGTAGACGGGGATGGCGAGGTTCAGCGCGACGAGGCCGCTTGGCCCCACGCCGTTCGCGACAAAGAAGGTATCCGCAAGTACATAGAGGGACAGACCGAACATACTGAGCACGTTCAGCGAAACATACTTGAAGAAGGTGGCTGTGATGTTTTCATTGCTTATGCTTTGCATAACAGTTACTCTCCTTACCAATAAAAAAAGGCCTGTGCGTATCCACAGGCCTAACAATACGAAAAATCTTTTGGGGACACCCGGCGGTGCAAACTTCTCCCCGTTTATTCAACTGTTTGCTATTATAGCAAAGGGAAAAGTGGGTGTCAAGCGGGCAATCGAAAGTTGCTATTTATATGCTTTGACATAAGCGCTGGCAAAAGCGTTGTCAAGCTCGTTTGCCTCCTCGTCCGAAAGGTCGAAGCTGAGCCCCTTGTTCTGTGCAAATTCACGCAGGAATTCCTTGGTATAGGAATCGACGACGGTGATCTCAACATTCTTAAAGCCCGCATCCTCAAGCTTTTGCGTATATTCTTCGATGGAAAGTGCACCGGAAATACAGCCCACCCACAGTTGGGCATTTTTCCTAAGGTCGGCCTCCACCTTTTTCAGCTCGATCACGTCGGCAATGGCTACGCGTCCGCCCGGCCTGATCACGCGGTAGGCCTCGCGCAGCACGGCGCTTTTGTCCTCGCTTAGGTTGATGACGCAGTTGGAGGTGACAACGTCGACAGTATCGTTGTCAAGCGGAATATCTTCGATATATCCTTTGATAAATTCAACATTTTTTCTGCCGCTTCGCTGCTTGTTTTCGTTCGCCAGATCGAGCATTTCGTCCGTCATGTCAAGGCCGTAGACCTTGCCCGTTTCGCCCGCGTACTTCGCCGAGATCAGTACGTCGATCCCGCCGCCGCTTCCCAAGTCAAGCACGGTTTCGCCCGGCTGGATGTTGGCCAAAAAGATAGGGTTGGCACAGCCGATGGAAGCTTTCAACGCTTCCTCGGGCAAATCCTCTAAATATTCGTCGTCATATAATATCTGGCTCTTTTGCGGCTTGCAGCAACAGCAGGGCGCTTCTCCTGTGCCTGCTGTGACTTCGCTCGCAAGGCCGCCGTAATACTTTTTGATCTCGTCTTTGATATCTTTACTCATGGTTTATTTCTCCTTACAAATACAATTTTTTTCTGTGACGCTCAGCAGATCGATAAACGCGCGGATTTCCTGCAAACGCCCGTTATGAAGGGAATAATGTGTCCATTTTCCTTCCCTGCGGGGAATCACGACGCCGCTGTCGCACAAAACTTTCATGTGGTGGGAAAGCGTGGGCTGGGTGATGTCAAACTTTTCCTGAATCACGCAGGCGCATAATTCGCCGCACGAAAGCATATCCACGATTTCAAGCCGCGTAGGCTCTGCAATGGCTTTTAGTACAGCCGCATACTTCGTATAATCTGTTCTCATAAAAACCTCACATAGATAATTATCTATGTATATGATAAACGATACATAGATGAATGTCAATATGTTATAGCAAAAAAACAGCCCGGTACATGACCAGGCCGTTTTGGTATCTGCTATTTAGATTTCCTTATCCTTTAATGCAAGCGCGCGCATCTTTAGCGGCAGACCGAACAGATTGATGAAGCCTTCCGCATCCTTGTGGTCATAGACCTCAACCTCGCCGACCGTTGCAAATTCTTCGATGTACAGCGAATAGGGAGATTGGATCCCCACGTGCACGCAATTTCCCTTATAAAGCTTCATGCGCACGGTGCCTGTGACCGTCTTTTGCGTCTCCTCAACAAAAGCGGCGAGAGACTCGCGCAGCGGACAGAACCATTTGCCATCGTACACAAGCTCGGCGTACTTTGCGCCAATGCCTTCTTTATAGTGGGAGGTGTCTTTGTCGAGCGTCAGCATCTCTAGCGCAGCGTGCGCCGTATAGAGGATACGTCCGCCCGGATTTTCGTACACGCCACGGCTTTTCATGCCCACAAGACGGTTTTCCACCAGATCGTCGATCCCTACGCCATTTTCCGCGCCAAGCTCGTTCAATTTCGTGACCATTTCCACTGGGCCGTATTGTTTGCCATCGATGGAGACGGGGATACCCTTTTCAAATTCGATCGTGAAATAGCACGGCTTGTCCGGCGCTTCCTCCGGCGTTTTGCAGATCATATAAAGATCGTCCTTGGGCTCGTTCCACGGGTCCTCTAGGTCTGCGCCCTCGTGCGATAAGTGCCAGATGTTCGCGTCCATGCTGTAGTTGTGCTCTTTGTCTACCGGGATCGGGATATTACGCGCCTGCGCATATTCGATCTCTTCTTCACGGGATTTCAAATCCCAGATACGCCAGGGAGCAATGATATCAAGCTCAGGTGCAAGCGCCTTTACCGTCAGCTCAAAACGCACCTGATCGTTGCCTTTGCCTGTCGCGCCGTGGCAGATCGCGTCTGCGCCCACTTCCTTGGCGATCTCGACCAGCCTTTTGGCGATGACGGGACGTGCAAACGACGTACCGAGCAGGTATTTACCTTCATAGACTGCGCCCGCCTGCATGGTGGGGAATACATAATCGGTGATGAATTCCTCTGTCAGGTCTTCGATGTATGCGTCCGAAGCGCCGGTATTGATTGCTTTCTCATACAGGCCGTCAAGCTCTTTGCCCTGCCCGACATTGCCGCACACCGCGATCACATCTTTGACGCCGTATGTCTCCTTGAGCCACGGGATGATGATGGACGTATCGAGGCCGCCGGAATATGCAAGAACTACTTTGTTATACTGTTTCATATCAAAACTCCTTTTATTCAGCCTGTTTGCAGGCGTTTCATTCATTTTATATTTATAATTATACATAAAAATGAATAATTATGCAATAGGTAATTTTATAAAAATATAAAATTTTTTCAGTAAGCGGAAAATTGCGAAATAAAGTGAAATCATGTATACTAGAGCGTATAGTGTGGAAGGAAATAAAATGATAGTTTTAGGAATAGACCCGGGGCTTGCGACCGTCTGTTACGGCGTTGTGAGCTGCGATGAAAAGACAAGACTGGCTCTCGTTGATTACGGCACGATACTGACCGAGGCAAAGGAGCAGTTTCCGATCCGCCTCAAGCAAATACATCAGGGGATCGGCCAGTTGATCGATATGTTCCATCCGGATTGCGTGGCGTTTGAGGAGCTATTCTTCAATAAGAATGTAACAACAGCCATCAACGTCGCCCAGGCAAGGGGCGCGGCGCTTGTCGCAGCCTCCGAGCGCATGGAGGAGCTGTACGAATATACCCCCTTGCAGATCAAGCAGGCGGTGGTCGGCTATGGACGGGCGGACAAGCATCAGGTACAGATCATGGTAAAGACGCTGTTGTCCCTAAAGGATATCCCCCGCCCGGACGACGCGGCGGACGCGGTCGCAGTGGCGATCTGCCACGCGCACAGCGCGCGTACGGCGGGAATATTGAATACAAAAATCAAGTAAGGAGCTACCCTATGTATGCATATATTGCCGGTGAAGTGGCTAAGAAGGCGGAAAATTACGCAGTCATCGACGTAAACGGCGTAGGATACCAGATTTTTACGGATACATTTTCTCTGAATGCGCTGAAAACAGGCGAACAGGGCAAGCTGTATACCTATCTGAAAGTGGCGGAAGCGGAAATGACGCTTTACGGTTTTGCTACCATAGAGCAGAAAACGATGTTTGAAAAGCTGATCACCATCAGCGGGGTAGGCCCCAAGGTCGCGGCCTCCGTGCTGTGTGTGATGCGGGTCAATGACATCGCTGCGGCGGTCATTTCCAGCGACGACAAAGCGTTTGCCGCCGTACCGGGCATTGGTAAAAAGACCGCGCAAAGGCTTGTTTTAGAACTGAAGGAAAAGGTAGATATCGAGGATGCGGTCGGCGACGGCGTGGATATGGAGATGTTTACACAGGACGCGGCGCAAGAAGCTGTCGCCGCGCTTTGTGGATTGGGATACAACAGGCAGGAGGCCGTCGCGGCGATCGCAGCGGTTAAAAGCCTGGGAGACAGCGCGGAAGAACTTGTTTCTCTCGCACTCAAAAGAATGGGTAAATAATAGGAGGAAAATATGAAAAGAGTATTGACGGTCATATTGGTAACATTGTTGGCAGTGGTTTTGGTATCGTGCGCGCAGCAGCAAGCGGCGCCCAGCGAAATTCCCGCGCCTTCAGAACCGCCGGAGCTTTCGGAAAGCGCAACGCCTTCGCCCGAAAGCACGCAGCCGGAGGAGACGGCAGGCATGGCGAATCCGTGGAAAACAGTTGCAGATGCACAAGAGGTGAAAACTCTGACAGGCCTTACGATGAGCGCGCTGCCCGAAGGCGCGACAGACGTTTCGTATTCCGTGATGGAAAGTGATAAGACGGCGCAGGTGATGTTTACATGGAATGGTGATGCCTACACATACCGCATGATCGCCGGCGCGCCGGAAACAGACCTTTCGGGCATGTTTGTCGATTTTGCAAATACGGAAGACCTGACATGGGAAGATTACCCGTTCACAGTAAGTTATAATGAAGGCAAAGAAGGAAAATCGATGTGGCATGACGAACTGACGGATGCAACGTACTCCGTAACGATGTCGCAGGGCGCGACAAGAGACAAGCTTGCCGAGATTTCCAAGGTGCTGATCCCTGCGGGGTGAGCTGAAAGGGGTAACACTTGAGTTTTGACGAAGAAGAATCCCGTATTGTTTCCGGGATGAAAATGACCGAGGATATCGTTGCGGATGCGACGCTCAGGCCGCAGTGCTTAGACGAATATATCGGTCAGGATAAAGTAAAAGAAAAAATGGCCATCTTTATCGAGGCGGCAAAAATGCGTAGTGAGGCGCTTGACCACGTATTGCTTTACGGCCCGCCCGGCCTCGGAAAAACAACGCTGGCACACATCATTGCGCAGGAGTTGAATGTCAATATACGCATCACCTCCGGCCCCGCGATCGAGCGGCCGGGGGATTTGGCGGCGCTCCTTACCAACCTTTCGGATAAGGACGTGCTGTTTATCGACGAGATACACCGCCTCAATTCCAGCGTAGAGGAGGTGCTTTATCCCGCGATGGAAGATTACGCACTCGATATCATCCTCGGGAAGGGGCCGTCTGCGCGCTCCATGCGCATTGACCTGCCAAAATTCACACTGGTGGGTGCGACGACGCGCGCGGGCATGCTGACGTCGCCACTCCGGGATAGGTTTGGCATCATCAACCGCCTGCGGATGTACGATGCAGACCAGCTACATACGATCGTCAAACGGTCGGCGGCAATATTGGATATCCATGTGGACGAAGACGGCGCTGAAGAGATCGCTCGCCGCTCGCGTGGGACACCGCGTATTGCAAACAGGCTGCTGCGCCGTGTGCGCGACTTTGCCGACGTACGTGCGCAAGGCGTGATCACCAAGGAAGCGGCAGACGAAGGTCTGCAGCTGCTGGAGGTCGATCATCTTGGGCTGGATCATTCCGACCGGCTGGTACTGGAAGCGATCCTTGAAAAGTTTGGCGGTGGGCCGGTGGGGCTCGATACGCTTGCAGCGACGACCGGCGAGGAAGCGGGTACGATCGAAGACGTGATCGAGCCGTTTTTGCTGCAGCTGGGGTTCATTCAGAGGACGCCGCGCGGACGCTGTGCGACAGAAAACGCATACCGGCATATGGGCTTGCCTTTGCCGCAAAACAACGCTAATAAAGGACAAACAAAGCTGTTCTAGTTTGTATAGTACACTATGAAAACATCGGATTTTGACTATGATCTGCCGGAAAAGCTGATCGCACAAACGCCCATCGAGCCGCGGGATCATTCGCGGCTTTTGGTATATGACCGTGCGTCGCAAAAAACAGAGCACAAGCATTTTTATGACGTAGCAGAGTACCTTGCGGCGGGCGATGTATTGGTGCTCAACGAAACAAAGGTCATCCCCGCGCGCCTGTATGGCAAGAAGCGCGGGACGGATACCGATTTCGAGTTTTTGTTATTAAAGCGCCTGTCTCTGGATACGTGGGACGTCATTATGCGGCCGGGCAGGAAGCTAAAGCTGGGCGACTATGTTGATTTTGGAGACGGCCTGTGCGCAAGGCTTCTCCAAAAAAAAGAGGACGGCGTGTGCGAGGTACAGTTCGAATACGACGGCGTATTCGAAGAAATACTCGATCAATACGGCAATATGCCGCTGCCGCCTTACATCACAAAGCGGCTTGAAAAAAAGGAGCGCTACCAGACGGTTTATGCAAAAGAGGATGGCAGCGCGGCAGCCCCGACGGCGGGTCTGCATTTTACGCCTGAACTTCTGGAGAAATTAGAAGAAAAAGGTGTGATCATTGTAAAAATATTGCTGCATGTGGGGCTTGGAACGTTTCGGCCAATGAAGGAAGATACGGTAGAAGACCACATCATGCACTCGGAATACTACAGCATAAGCGACGGTGCGGCGGAACAGATCAATGCGGCCAAGCGCGAAGGGCGGCGGGTGATCGCTGTAGGTACAACGTCCGTACGTACGCTGGAAAGCGCGGCAAAAGATGGCCTCGTAGAGGCGGGCAGCGCAGATACGGATATTTTTATCTATCCGGGATATGCGTGGCAGGTCGTGGATGCGCTTATCACCAACTTCCATTTGCCAAAGTCCACGCTTGTGATGCTGGTGAGCGCGTTTTGCGGACAAAAAGAGACACTGGATTTGTACAAACAGGCGGTCGGGCTGAAATACAGGTTTTTCAGCTTCGGCGACGCGATGCTGATATTGTGATGGATATGAAAAAGGTTTGGGCGGTATATTTCAGCGCCACAGGCACAACAAAAAAAGTTACAGAGGCACTGGCGCAGAAAATGGCACGGGACTTGAAAGCAGAATATAAGGTATTCGACTTTACACTTCCCACGGGACGCGAAGTAAAACAAACATTTAACACGGAAGATATCGTCATATTTGGCGTTCCCGTCTATGCGGGGCGCGTACCCAATGTGCTGCTCAAATATCTAGCGACCATTCGCGGAAATGGCGCGCTGTGTGTGCCGGTCGTGCTTTTCGGCAACAGGGACTTTGACGATGCGCTCATCGAGCTGAAGGATATTTTGCGGGGCAATGGTTTTTTGCCTGTCGCCGCGGCGGCGTTTGTGGGCGAACATGCCTTTTCGGATGTGCTCGCCAAGGGTAGGCCGGACGAGGCGGATATGGAAAAGGTACAGGCGTTTGCACAGGCGGCAGCAAAAAAAGCCGCGGCCCTGCAGCGCGTATCGAAGATGGATATTGCGGTGGATGGAACGCCTTATCCCTACCGCGGATATTTTGTGCCGCGTGACCGTGCCGGGAACGCTGTCGATATCCGCAAGGTAAAGCCGCTTTTAAGTGATGCGTGTAACGACTGTAAGATATGTGCGGACGTTTGCCCGATGGGGTCTATTGACTATCAAAATGTACGGGAATATACTGGTATTTGTATCAAGTGCGGTGCGTGCATCAAAAAGTGTCCGCAGGGTGCGAGGTACTACGATGATGCGGGGTATCTGTACCATAAAAGGGAGTTGGAAGAAGGGCTTTCGTTAAGGACGGAGCCTAAGCTGTTCTGGTAAGGGAGAGATCATATGTTTGGGCATCTGGGATTTTCATATGTCGGATTGATTTTTGTTCTGCTGCTGATTGTTCCCAATATTCTGTTTATGAGGCGCGTTCCGGCGGATTTTAGCGACGAGGGAGAAAATGGCGTGCTGCTGCTTTTGGAACGTATGGGGCAGGTAGGGTGCATCGTATGCGCGCTGATGTTCAGTAATTTCAATTTTGTGCCGTTTACGCCCTGGAGCATATGGCTTGTCGTCGCATTCGTGCTGATGGGCCTGTATGAATTTTGCTGGTTTCGTTATTTCAAGGGGAAACAGAACGCGAGATATATGTATCGTAGTTTTTTCGGAATACCCATTCCGCTGGCGGTCTTTCCGGTCGCGGCGTTCCTGCTTCTTGGCATTTATGGTCAGGTGCTGTGGATGATCCTGTTTGCTGTGATCTTAGGGATCGGGCATATCGGCATCCATTGGTATCACGCAAAAAGGTTCGGGATACTGTGAATTAGAAAATAAAAAGCAGGGCAGTCGCCCTGCTTTTTTGATGACCGCAGAATTACCAGATACCCAATATATGCTGCATCATGAGACTCACAGCCGCAATGCCGATCCAGCAAATGAGCCCCATAAAGATCGGTTTGCCGCCTGTCTTCACAAGCTTAACGATGTTGGTATTCAGGCCGATCGCCGCCATAGCCATAATAATAAAGAATTTGCTCAGCTCTTTTAACGGCCCGGTGACAAACGCAGGAAGGTTGAATACTGTGGTGACGACCGAGGCCAGTACAAAGAACAGCACGAACCACGGAAATATTTTTTTGAAGCTTACCTTAACACCTTCGCTCGCCTCCAGCTTCCTCTCCTGACGGGTACGCACAAACGCCAATACAAGCGTAATGGGGATGATGGCGAGCGTACGCGTCAGCTTGACGATGGTCGCGGTATCGAGCGTATTGCTGCCGTGTATCCCGTCCCACGCGGTCGCGGCGGCGGTAACGGACGAGGTGTCGTTGATCGCTGTTCCGGCAAACAGCCCAAAGCCCTCATTTGAAAGCCCCAGCGCACCGCCAAGGGTAGGGAAGACCAGTGCGGCAACGACGTTAAAGAGAAAGATAACGGAGATGGATTGTGCGATCTCCTCGTCGTTGGCGCCAATGACAGGCGCGGTGGCCGCGATCGCGCTGCCGCCGCAGATAGAGGAGCCTACGCCGATCAGAGTGGAGATGCGCGAGGGCATCTTCATCGCACGGTACATGATATACGCTAAGATGAGCGACGTTGCGATCGTAGATATAATAATAGGAAGCGACTGCGCGCCCACACGCAAAATCTCCGACAGGTTCATGCCGAAGCCAAGAAGCACGACCGCCCATTGCAGTATTTTTTTTGATGTAAAATTGACGCCTGCGTGAAAGGGTTCCCTTTTTTTAAGGAGCAGCGCCAGCACCATACCGATCAGGATCGCAAATACCGGCCCGCCCACGACGGGCAGCAGCTTTCCCAGAAAAAATGCGGGGACAGCGATCGCTAAGCACAGCAGTAAGCCTTTCGTGTGCTTTCGTAAGAAATCCATGACTCAACCTCTTTATCATTCCGAATTGATTTTATTATAGCATGCAATATTAATAATATAAAATTATATATATTTATATTTAGATAAATATATGTTATGATTTAAACGATCGGGAAAAGAGGGATGGCTATGCTGGATTTCAGGATCAAGACGTTTCTTGTGGTGTGCGAGCGCCTGAACTATACAAAAGCCGCACAGGAACTTAATATTACACAGCCCGCGGTATCGCAGCATATCAGGCATCTGGAGGAGCATTACCAGACAAAGCTCTTTGCAAAAAACGGAAAAAGAATCGAGCTGACAGAGGCGGGCGACCGGCTTCGGAACGCGATGATCGCTATGAAACACGACAATCTTTTTTTGCAAAAAAAGTTATCGGACAGTCCGCGCAAAAACGAGCTCAATTTTGGCGTGACCCTGACGGTAGGGGAATTTGTGATCCCGCATTCTGTCGCGCGCTACCTGAAAAAGCATCCGTCCACGGCGTTGCGGATGGAGGTGGCAAACACGCGACAGCTGTTAGGGCAGCTGGATGAAGGAGATATCGATTTTGCGCTGGTGGAAGGCTATTTTGCAAAAAATGAGTATGACTACATCGTTTTCAGGACGGAGCCATATATCGCCGTATGCGGGAAAGATTATACGTTTTTAAAGCAGCCGCAGGCAATCGAAGACCTGCTTGGCGAACGGCTCATCGTTCGCGAAGCAGGCAGCGGTACGCGTGAAGTGCTGGAAAAGTGTCTGGAGGAAAGAAACCTGCAGGTGGACGATTTTTTAAACAGGGTGCAGATCAGCAACCTGAGCACGATCAAGACGCTGGTGCAGGAAAACTGCGGCGTGACGTTTTTGTATGAGGCGGCGGTGCGAAAAGAGCTCGAAGAAGGTACACTGCAAAAAATTGAATTGCGTAATTTTAATATATCGCACGACCTGACGTTTATCTGGCGTTCTGGCAGTGTTTTTGCGGACGATTATCGTGCGATCTACGATGAATTGAACACCTGATTGGCGTACTCTTTTTCTTGACGGCAAGGCAGCGGCAGGATATGATAAAATACAGGAAAAGGCGGGTATGGATTATGCCGATTATTGATGACAACAATATCAGTGATTTGCTGCAAAGAACACTGAATTGCGTAGACCCACGGCTGGTAGACCACGGAAAGCGTGTTGCCTTTATCGTATCCAAAATGCTGCAAACGCAAAACAAATACACGCTAAAAGAACAGCAGCAGATATGTTTTTTGGCGCTGCTGCATGATATCGGGGCATATAAAACGGAAGAGATCGACCAGATGGTGCGGTTTGAAACGGAAGACATCTGGGATCATGCCGTTTATGGATACCTCTTTATACGCTATCTTTCTCCGCTGGGTGCATATGCGCCGGCGATCCTGCTGCATCACTTAAATTACGACCGGATGGAGCTTGTGAAAACGCTGGACGTTTCATCGCTGCATAAAGAGATCGCACAGATACTTTTCCTTGCAGACCGTGTAGATATCTTCAGGGAGACCTACGGAAACAAAAAGGATGAACTGAACAGCTATCTGGAGCGTTCGAAGGACAAGCGCTTTTCATCCGAGGCGGTGGAACTGTTCTTTCATGCAGAGGAAAAGCACCACATTATGGAAGGGCTCGATGTGCCCGTCGACTTTCAAGAAATGATCGGGGAGATCGCCTTCACGCGCGAGGAAGTGCGTATGTATATCGATATGATCGTGTTCACCATCGATTTTCGCAGCGAATATACGGTCACGCATACGATCACAACAACGCAGATCGCGTATGAAGCGGCGCGTATGATGGGACTCAGTGAAAAGGCGATGCACAAGATTTATTATGGGGCGATGCTCCATGACTTGGGGAAGATAGGCATCCCTGTGGAAATACTGGAATTTCCAGGAAAGCTGAGCGCACAAGCAATGCGTGTGATGCAGACGCATGTAGATATTACGGCGGAGATACTGGGGAACAGTTTTGACCATGAGGTCATGCGCATCGCTGTCAGGCACCACGAAAAAATTGATGGATCAGGCTATCCAAACGGTCTCAACGCAAAAGAACTCAGCATAAGCGAGCGAATCGTGGCGGTGGCGGATATCGTGAGTGCGCTGAACGGCGTGCGCAGCTATAAGGATGCGTTCCCAAAGGAAAAGACGTTGTCTATTATTGGGAAGATGAGCGAAAACGGTCAGCTTGACACGCAGGCCGTGGACATGATCACCGCGCATTTTGACGAGATCATGGAAACGGTCAGGGAACGGTGCAAGCCTGTCCTTGAGACATACGACAAGCTGCAGGCGGAATATAAGACTCTGATGAAGCAATGCAAAGAGGCGTTGTGAGAAATCCTTGACGGCGAAAGAAGCAGATGATATAGTTAGCAGTATAAAAAAGAAGGGGACAGTGCGGTGCGTAAAATTTCTTGCAGATAATCATTTTATGAAAGGCATAGTAAACGGAAGATATTTCGTTTGGTTGGTTGTGCCTGTGCAAGAAAGTTACAAAAACCGGCGTTGATGTTCTCCTGCATAATGGGTAATCCCTGTTTGCGGCATGGTGGCCTGCGGAAAAGTAATTT
>NZ_JAYFPU010000358.1:0-1602 GCF_034927525.1 Christensenella sp. | reverse complement strand
TTATAGGTTACGTAGCAATAATTTCGGTAGCTGATATTATCGTTGTTCAGCAGTGTGCCAGGGAACGGATTGGTTGCACGCGTTGTGTATATCGACGCGTTGGCTGGAGGAACCTCCGTCCTTCCCGATGTATTTCCACTCACCACCGCACTACCCGTGATGCTGAGATTTGCATAGCTGTTTACGTTGGCTGGGTCGCGATATCCGCTGTTCGCGGAAAAAATACCGCCGCCATCATTCCCCGCCGTATTACCTGTGATACTGCCGCCGGTCATCTTGAAAGGAGTATCCTTCCCTACATACACTCCGCCGCCATCATTTCCCACACTATTGTTCGTGATGTTGCCGCCGGTTATTGTTATGCCACCGGTCACAAAGTCGCCCAGCATAACACCCCCTCCGTTACCAATGGCGCTGCCGCTCGTACCGGTATAATTATTACTGATTGTGCCGCCGGTCATCGTCATGCTATTCTGCCCAGGACTAATGTACACACCCATGCCGTTGCCGGCATATTGATAGCATTTTGTAATCGTTGTGCCGGCATTTATAATCAAACTGCTATAATCAACAACCTGTATTCCGCCGCTGCTTTTCCTTCCGCTCGTCAATCCATGTCCTGAAAGGGTAATATTAGAGAGCGTCAAACTACTTTTATTGGCTGCAGTACCTGTTACTATGAAGTGTCTATTTTCCTTACTTTCTGGTGAGCTGCCCACTGCTCTTGTCAGAGTATACGGTCCGCCCGGGCCGGATGTAATGGTGATTCTCTGATTTCTTATCTCTCCACTCGCATTCGCACTGCCACCCGTTGTGCCCGCTCCAGTATCCGGATCGTTTGCCATCACTGTGATCGTGCATGGTTCGGGGTTCGACGCGTACCCATATCGCGGGCAGGCGTTCAGCGCGGTCTGAATGTTATTAAATGTCCCATAATTTGTCCCGGTCGTATCGCCCGTTACGACATATGCACCCGTCGCATTCATCGGCATGATCTCCATATTGGAACGCATGCCCGCGTCCATATGTTCTGTGAGCGTATCTTCCGCCATTGTGATCGCGCCAGTAAAAGCAATCTCCTCGTCCGAGGTGAAATCCGCGTCAAATTTATTGTCTTCGCCCGTTTGGATGCTCTTAATGGGGATCAGATATTCCGTGCCGTCCAGCGTGCGCGCCTGCACGCCCACTTTGTATTCGCCGGGCGTAAGACCCGCAAAACGGTAACTGCCATTTTCTTTTGTCACAACGCTGTCTATTTTTTCACCGCCGCGGTATAATTCGACCGCATACCCGGCAATGCCAATTTCGTCTTCATCTTTGACGCCATCTGCATTTGCGTCGCTCCATACCATTCCATTGATGGAATTGGTAAGCGAAGGGGATGGTTCTGTCTCAGGCTCCGCTGACGGTGCTGCGCTCGCTTCGCTCTTTGCGGGTTCTTCTGTCGCCGTTTCCGTCGCTTCGCTGGTCGGCATTGCCATTTCATCCGTCGCCAATTCACCCGGCTCCTGTACGGGTTTTGTTTCATCCTCTACTGGTGTTTCAACGATGGATATTTCCGCCCTTTCCGCTTCTGCGGTAGAAGCAGCGCTCTGTGCGATC
>NZ_JAYFPU010000275.1:0-17368 GCF_034927525.1 Christensenella sp. | reverse complement strand
GGTGTAAGTGCAGTAATGTATTAAGCTGACCGATACTAATAGGTCGAGGGCTTGATCAACGAGAGTTGATTACAACAGTCTAAATTTCTTAAGACATTCCTTTGTCTGCTACTACTATACAGTTTTGAGTGTGCTTCGCTGTGAGTATGAGATGAGCAAGCCGTAAGGCGAGGCGAGTCCATAACGAATGCGCGCAGAGCCTTAGCGTGCGGCACCTTAACAAGTTTATATTCCTCAGTAGCTCAGCGGTAGAGCATTCGGCTGTTAACCGAAGGGTCGCTGATTCAAACCCAGCCTGGGGAGCCAATGTGAGGATTTATAACCTCATATATAATTTCCGGTGGCGATAGCTATGGGGATCCACCTGTTCCCATTCCGAACACAGAAGTTAAGCCCATATACGCCGAAAGTACTGCACTGGTAACGGTGTGGGAGGATAGGTAGTTGCCGGATTCTAATTAAAAAAAGAGCCTACAATTTGTAAAGATTGCAGGCTCTTTTTTATCTAATATTTTATTTTAATATAACCTTATTATATTATGTGTTTATATATAGCTATCATTTTATAATTTTTTCAGTTTATACGACGATTGGATTGCAAGCTTTCCAGAACTGTACCAACCTGGATCGCCTTGTTTTCAGCAGTAGGACTGCACCAACAATACCAACTGGCCAGGAGATACTGGCATTGGAGACCAATATGAATATTTTATCGGCGGAGCAGGGAAAAAAGCTGCTCAATATTTTAAAAGTACGCTTTGAGGAAAACAACAGCAGGCACCAGGGGATTGAATGGGCAGGGGTGCAGAAAAAACTGGAAGCAGATGCCCATAAATTGTGGTCGTTGAATGAAATGGAGACATCCGGTGGTGCGCCGGATGTCGTTTCCTATGATAAGGAAACGCATACCTATACGTTTTACGATTGTTCAAGCGAGAGTCCTGCTGGCCGCAGAAACCTTTGCTACGACCATGCGGCGCTGGAGTCGAGAAAAAAGAATAAGCCGCAAAACAGCGCCGTCGATATGGCGTTGTTTATGGGCATTGAGCTTTTGACAGAAGAATGCTATCAGAAATTGCAGAAACTGGGAGAGTTCGATACAAAAACATCAAGCTGGATCGCAACGCCGGATGAGATCAGGAAACGCGGCGGCGCTCTTTTCTGCGACAGGCGCTATGATCATGTTTTTGTTTATCACAACGGCGCAGAATCCTATTATGCTGTGCGGGGATTTCGAGGAATGCTGAAGGTATAGCTCGTTATGCCTCATCTTTGACTTTTTTTGCGGTGGTGGCCTGCGACACAGATTGTTACAGCTGATATGACGCCTAAGAGAACGAAGGGTAACAGGGGCTTTGTATCAGATGTTTTGGGTGCTGTGTTGTCGTTTGAACCGACGGATGTCTTAACGCCTGCCGCAGCCGTCTTTTGTTCTGACTGCAACACATACTTGCAGCAATGCGAAAGACTTACCCTCACATGACCTTCCACGTCTACGACAAGACCGGCACTGACGGGATCTAACGTTCCGTTATCATAATAATAGAAATTCAGGATATCGCCCGGCTTGTATTTGTCTCCGACATACAAGGTGAGCATAGCCATCCCCGGTAGCGTTCCTTCATGCCGCGTTGAGATCACAAGCGACCCCGGCGCAAGGGCTGGATCAATGTCCGGCACTTTTTCGATTGGTTCGATATCGAGGGCAACATCGACATCCGAAGCGGCTTGTGTAATTTCCATGAAATCCCACCTGTACAGCAATTTTTGCGTTTGTGTATCGAATATGCGGAAGCAGACTTCGGTATTGTTCTGCCGAGCTGCTTCAAAAATTGCCTGCGGTACTCTGATCGAGGCAATGTGCTGCGTCATGTCGTGCGGTACATGAATATCCGTACAAACAGATTTGCTTCCACTAGCGATTGCATTTATCACCGATTCCACAGGAACCTCGATATTGACGCTGCCGCCCGGTACAGAAGGTATGTCGATATCCACGATGATTTCACCTGCATTCGGGTTGGGTGCGGATGTGGGTGTAGGTATCGGCGTAGAGGACGCTGTGGGAGACGGTGTGCCGCTCGTCGTTGACGTAGGCGTAGGACTCGGCGACGTGGTCGGGCTTGACGTAGGAGTCGGGCTTGGAGTCGGCGTTGGGCCTCCCTGCACGATCCGCCAAACGGCTTTGTCGTTCTCTATCTTTTTTTCCAGTTTGCGCTCTGTATTGTCGGGCAGTACAAATGTTCCGGTGGAATCTTTATCTGCACTGGCGACGAAAGTTCCGGGCGCCAGCGTTGCATAACCGCTTAGATTAAGCGTTGTTGTATTTGATACCATCCCGGGAATCTCCAATACCGAACCAGAGGGCAGTTTTAGCGTACCGCCGCCGATCAAGTTTCTTGTGATGGGTGCGGACGTATCGCTCAAAACGGGTGCGGTAAATTCAATCGTGCTACCATCCTTGACCTCGATATCTTTTACACCCGCGGGGTCGATCCCGCCTTCCGTTATTTTGAAATAGGCAGGAATGGTGTTACTGCCCACGGTTATTTTATCAAATGCCCAGAGATTGTTGATCACCGTATCCGTTCCCGTGACGAAAAGCTGTTCGCCGCCTTTTTCGATATAATAGCCTCCGGCCGCATAGCTAAACGTGCCTCCGGCAACATTGATCACCGCGACGCCACTTTGGTTGGCGTTCGCGCTGAAATCACTGTGGCAGCCGCCGTATACAGACGGGTAAAGGTCTCCCCATGGGCTTGTCGTAAAGCCGGTGGTCACGCCTGCGCCCATCGTCAGATGATATCCGTTTGCGTAGTAACCGCAGTTCCCGTTGTTGAGGTAAATATTTTGGAACGTCGTGTCTGCGCTCATCATGATAGGGCTGCCCGTTCCCCAAAACTGTGCGTCGTTTGTCTGCTTATAATCCACGCCCGCATACACGCTTGTCACAGTCGACGGCTTTGTGAATACCTTATTGAGGCTCCACGCAAACACGCTGATATTCATTTTCCCGCATACTACGATCGTTCCGCCCGGCTTTAATGCTACATAAGCTTTCTCAAGCGTTTGGAATGCCGTCTGTGCAGTTGAGCCGTCGTTTGCGTCGCTGCCGTCATCCCGCACAAAAACAACGTCTTTCAGCGTCAGAGGATCGACATACGGTACTGTTGTGATCCTTGCGTAGTTTGTCGTAAAGAGGTTGGAGTACGGATCGGCTTGCGGGGCTTGCGCAACATTTCCTGCACTGATCTTCCATGTACCGCTGTTCACTGTTTTTACAAAACCCTTTGCACCTGCGGGCATTGTCAGAGAAACTGCATTGCCTGTGTCCGGCGTAAGGACGACATTCAATAGAGCTGCGAGGCTTGTCCGTTCCTTTAAGATGATATTAAGCATGGGTGCTAAAACAGCAGAGCCTTCAGAAGTATTCTGGTCGAAGACAGGGAATTTCGTACCGTCTGAATAGCCTTCGATGGAAGCAGATGCCGCAATAGAAAGATTGCCGAATATAGCAGAGGCCTCCGACCCCGCGTAAGCCAAAATATCAGCGTTTGTGATCGATACGCTGCCGCCGCCGATCGCGTCCGAACGTCCGCCGCCGGAAGCGGAGATATGTCCGCCTGTAAGCGTAATCTGGTTCCCGGCCTTAGAACCATTATAACCGCTGCCGATGCCCGCACCGCCGGATGAACCGCCCCAAGCGCCCGGGCTTGCGCCGTCACCGCCGTTGGCGTATATCATTCCGCCGCTGATGTTTACAGTACCAGCGCCGCAGCCTGTGGTTGCGCCTCCGTTATTTGCCGGCGCACCGTTTCCGCCAATACCAGCGCCGCCGCGTTGCCCATAAGCATAGATCGTTCCGCCGGTAATGTTGACCGTACTTGTTCCTCTGCCGCCGATCCCTGCGCCGCCTGAGCCGGATTGGATAGACATATCGCCATTGGAGACATAGTGGCCTTCGCCGCCGCTTGCCTTAAGAGAACCGCTTCCGCCGATCGTGACTGTGGCTGCATCGACGTCGAGACCTGCATATGCGTCTCCGCTTTTCAGGGTATTTGAGCCTTCCAGCGTCACAGAAACAGAAGCGCCGTCTGCAATTTGCATAGCATAAGTGTTTTGTGAGACGTCAGGCGAAATGTTCGCATTCTGTAAAGTAACAGAACTGGTTGCCCGGATGATGACCTGATGATTACCGGTCGAGCCGGTTATGATATAGCCAAACGGATTGAGCGCGGTCTCTGCAATGGAAATTCCTTCCGTATTTACACCTGTCGCTCCTGTCTGAGTGATCTCAATACTTGCCTGCGAAATGTCGAGAAGGGTAGGCGCTGTAGGCGGTGTTTCTTCCAGAGGAGTAACGCTTTGCTCTGTCGGCAGTACAATCGGTACAATGGAATCGTCTACCGTTGCCTGAGGAGAAGCGATTGCGGATGGTTCAGAGGATTGTGATGCCTCCGGCAGTGGTTCGGATGCGGGCAGGACGGATGAACTCGGCTCAACAGAAGCAGAAGGAAATGGTGAGGCGCCTGACGGTGGTTCAGCCGGAATAGACGATTCTGTTGACACAGGGATCGCGGTTTCTGTCTGTTCTATTTCGATCGACGGGGAGGATAGAGGCTGTCCGGCATCTTGTGCGAGGCCATAGAAGGGTACAATGCCAAGAGCAAAGGAAAACGCCAGACACAGATATAATATCTTTACATGTTTTTTCATGACCCTCACCGCCTTAATACTATATCGGACAAAGCAAATATTAAAAGTTAATTATTTTTACCCCGTTCCAACCGCCGCAATCACTGTTTTCTATTTTTTTCCGTGCGTAGAGACAAAAAAAGCCAGCCCTTTGAGGGGGCTGGCAAAAGAAGCGAAAAACGTCAATTCCCGATTTCGACCCATTTCTGTTTCTGATTGCTTTCGAAAATCTTCTCACAGAGAATCATTTCGTGCAGGCCATCTTCGAAGGTGGCATACTGGCCTTTGAAATTTTTATCTTCAATGCTGTGGTATACTTCCTTAAAACACTGTTTGAACGCGTCTGTGAAGCCTTCCAGATGCCCCAGGGGATAAGCGACTTTGTCCGCGCTCCTTGGGTGGATGGTCGCAGGGCCTTTCTCCAGAAACTCTTTTGCGCCGTCACGGTTGCCGATCCACAGGTTATTGCATTCCTCGCTGTGCCATTCGGCTGATTTTTTGTATCCGCCCAGCAGTACGTCGATCGCGACCGATTTGCCCGCAATGACCTGCGAGAAAAAGGCGCTGCCTTTTGCGCCGTTGGAAAAACGGAACATGACGCTTGCGTTGTCCTCTGTATCGATGGGAACATCTTCATAATCGTCAGCAGAAAATTTTTCCGTCGAAAAGGCGAGCACTGTTTTCTTGGGCTTCTTTCTTGTTTTGTGGATGGTGGAGAAATCTGCGCACACGGAGGTGATCTTCTGTCCGCTCATAAATTCCACTAAGTCCATCCAATGCGAGCCGATGTCGGCAATGACGCGGGTATTTCCCGAATCCTTGGAGCTTAGGCGCCAGCTGTAATCTGTCTCGTACAGCAGCCAGTCCTGTGTATAGGAACCGCTGACAGAAAAGACATCGCCCAGATAACCGTCTTCCACGAGGTTTTTCAGGTGATTGGTCATGGGATAGAAACGGTTATGGAAGTTGATCGCGTTTACAAGGCCTGTTTCCTTGGCCTTCGCTACAAGCGTACGCGCGTCTTCGATGCTTGTGGTCATGGGCTTTTCACTCAGTACGTTCACCCCGTGATCAAGCGCGTACATGGCGATCTCAAAATGCGTGTTGTTGGGCGTGCAGATATGGATCGCATCCAGCTGCATTTCGTCGATCATGGTTTTGTAATCGTCGAAATACGCGGGGATATTCAATTCCTCCGCGGTATCCTGCGCCATAAACTTGTCTGCGAGCGCGACTACATCGATGTTGCCCAGACGGCGCAGTGTCTCGATATGAACTTTGCCGATAAAACCCGTTCCGGCGATACCAACTCTGAAGATTTTTCTCATAATAAGTGTCCTTTCCTTATGCACGATATCAAAGTGCTTTGTAATAGTTATTTATCTCCATTATATGACTAACATTAAATTGTAGCAAGGCTATGCGAAGATTTGAGATGATTTTTAATGATAAAGTGTTGATTTGTATAGGATGCAGACTACCTTTCTGTAAGGACTCCCTTCTGGAAGAACTTGACACAACCGGAAGCACATGGTATTTTTAACTTGAATCGTATATCATTATTAGGGGTCTTTGTATGTTTCCCTCTTATAAGTATGAAGTTGTGAAAAAACAATTCAAAAAAAGACAAAGCAAAGAAAAAACAGAAACCTGACGAACACTTCGTGTATCAGTCAGGTATTTTTTATTGCGGACAATGGGGACAGAAGCAGGGATGGGACAGCGTATGATGAATAGCAGGAAACAGAATTACATAAAAGAGATGGAAGCGAGATGCAGGGAGCATGAGGAAGCGCTGAAGACAAGCAGGATGGAACAGGAAAGGCTTGCGCGCAGGGTAGAGAGGCTGAAGGAAGACAGGCGTGTTATCAATATCATGTATGAAAATGCGCTCCGTTTAAGGGATTTTGACGCTGCTGAAAAAGAGCGGCAATATATGTACAACCGTCTTCTCTTAGAAGCATTTCCGCATGTTCTTGCTGTGCTTGATAAAGATTTGAACTATGTGATAGGGACGGAAAGATCTATACTTAACAGGATAAACCTTGCAAAACCCAGAAAATTGAAAGGGACGCCTGCCCGGGAATTGCTGGAGATGCTCCCTGACCGGGCGTGGGCAAAGCGTACGCTGGAGAGTTGTCAGTATGCAATGGAGAGCAAGGCGTCTTTGAAATATAAGGATGAAATTAATTTTGGAAAAAGCAATGAAATGCATCTGTCAATCACCGTTTCGCCGGCGATAGACCAGAAAGGCGATATAAAGGGACTGGTGGTTCTGATACAGGATATCACGGAGTTGATTCTCGCGAAAGAAGAGGCTGAAGCCGCAGTGCGGGTAAAATCTGACTTTTTGGCAAATATGAGCCATGAAATCAGAACGCCTATGAATGCAATCATTTCCATTGGAAACCTTTTGCATGCTTCGGAGCAGGAGCCGAACAGAAGGGGCTACATCAAAAATATGCTGAGTGCATCGGAAACGCTTTTGAATATTATCAACGATGTACTGGATTTTTCCAAGATCGACGCACAGAAAATGGAAGCTGTTTCGCAGCCATATGAAATCATTGCAATGATAAACGAAGTCATCAACCTGATCGCGTTGCGGGCGGCGGAAAAGAATCTGGAATTTGTGGTGCACATCGATCCGCGGTTGCCCAAAAAGCTGATGGGAAACGATCTTCGGATCAAGCAGGTGCTGATCAATCTGTTGTCCAATGCGCTTAAATATACAAAAAAGGGACGTATTTTGTTTCGGATAGAGCAACAAAAGAAAAGGAATGAGGCAGAGCTTACATTTACAGTAGAAGATACGGGGATCGGCATCAAGCGTGAAGAAATATCTTATCTGTTCGATGCGTTTTCACAACTTGACATCAAAAAAAACAGAGGGATACAGGGGACGGGGCTTGGTCTGGCGATCTGCAAAGGAATCGCACAGAAAATGGGCGGCAATATCTCTGTAACCAGCACATATCGTAAGGGAAGCACCTTTCAATTCAAACTTTGTCAGGAAATAGCGGATGACACACCCGTCGCCCATATTGAAGAGCCGCAGAATAAACATGTTTTGATTTGGGGGGACAATTATGCAGCGGAGCTGTTGGCGGATACGCTGAACCAGGTTGATGTGCGGTGCGATATTGCAAAGACAGAAGAAGCATATTTGCAATGTATAGAACAAAACATATATTCCCATTTGTTTTTTTGGGAAAAGGAATCTATGGATTATGAGGCTCGTATTGCGGAAGTTCCAATCAATAAAACCGCAATCAAAAGAATCTTCGATATTCCGGCAGACAAAAAGCAGCAGGATAATATTTTGTTTGAGCCGCTTTTGATTTCAGATATCGCACAGATCGTAAACAAGGGAAAAATCGCAAAAAAACGCGAGCACCGCGATGATTATGCACTGGGTCAAATAAAGGCTGACAATGTTTCTGTACTGGTTGTGGACGACAATGAAATCAACTGTGTGGTGGCAAAAGAGATTTTGAAAAATTATGGAATGCACATTGAAACCGTGTTGAGCGGGGAACAGGCGATACGAATGGTTGAGGAAAAACAATATGACTTGATCTTTATGGATCATATGATGCCGGATATGGATGGCATAGAGTCTACCATGAAAATAAGGGAATTGGGAGGGCGGAACGCTGAAGTACCTATCATTGCGTTAACAGCCAATACGGCGCAGGGCGTGCGTGAAATGTTCAGGAAAAACGGTATGGACGGATACATCAGCAAGCCGATCCAATTGAAGGAGTTGAACGATATCCTGTGCAGGTGTCTTCCGAAGCATAAATTGCATATGGAAGACGCAGGCAAAGAAAAGCCGGAGAACCTCAAAAAATGGAGCGAAAATAAGATTGCGGATATCGATTTGGCAATTGAACAAGAGGAGTATTCCGAACAGGCTTACCGGCTGGTCTTGAAAATATTCAAAGACGATATATTGAGATGGCCGGTCCGGTTGAGAATTTTACTGGATCAAAAGAAATGGAAAGATATGGCTGCTGAATTAAGCGCGCAAAAAAGTATATTGATCCGCGTGGGCAAGCCAAAGGCGCTGCAAAAGCTGAGCGAGCTGGAATTTGCTGTGTTACAATCAAAATTTCTGTATATTGAAAAATATATGGAGCAATATCTGTATGAAATCGATATGTTACAAGAGACCTTGCACGTGCCACCCCGTTAGACGCCGCCCGGCATACTGGGGAGGCAGAATCGACGTGGGAACGGAAAGGAACAAGGAAAAAACATGAGATCTATTTATGCTATAACAGAGGCTTTTGATATACAGCTTGCCGCTGAGGAAATGATTATGGAGGTAAATGCACACCTTCCTTTGTGCAAAAATACGGTTGGAATCCTTTACTATGATTATGAGATGGAAGGAGCGGCTTTGTGCGGATATTTGCGGAGCGCTCTTGGAGTGGATATCATAGCATGTTCAACCATTGCGACGGTAAACAATAAGGACGGATATCGGGATATGGTTGCAACACTGACGTTGCTGACGGCGGATGATTGTGAATTCCATTTGGGCGTCACGCGTGCGTTGAATGACGAAAATGTGCTCGACAGTCTCCAAGAAACTTTTACAAATACCAAGAAAAATGCAAAAATGGATATTGGGCTTATGTATACCTGGCTGCCATGCAGTACCAATATTATATTTGACGAATATATTGGTGCGTTTTCAAAAATGGCCGGCGATGTACCGATCATCGGCGGCGTACCCACGGATTTGGGATGTGCGGAAAGATCTATGGTTTTCAATGGTGACTTTTATGCGGGAAGGGCGATCATCCTTTTGATCTCAGGAAATATTAAACCTGTTATTGCGCTGGCCAGCGCTGCGGAACCGTTGTCTGACAGACAGGAGACGGTCACAAAAGCGAATGGTACGGTCATTTATGAAATGGAAGATAAGTCCTTTGCCGAGTATATTGAAAGTTATGGAATGAATATCCGGGAATTTGAACGGAACGAAAGCCGTATCTTTTTTCAAAAATATCCGTTGCTTGTTTATGGCGCCGGAGACGAGGGGAAGAATGGCGAAAAACAGCCTGCAATACGTATTATTGACAGTATCGACTGGAAAGACGGCAGCGGAGTTGCATATGCGAGCATACCGCAGGGAGCGAAAGCTTCGCTTGCGATCTTGCATAAGGAATTGATCGCGAGAACGGTTAAACAAGGGCTGGAGGAGCTTTTCTCGAAGATAGCAAAGTCAGGGAGGCAATACGCAGTTATCCTGTGCATTACGTGTGCGGCACGGCATTTTATACTGAATCCCGAATATGCGAAAGAGGGAGATGTTATAAAAAAAATGGTTCCGGATGCTTACCAATTGAGCGGCTTTTATAGCTATGGGGAGTTGTGCCCTGTGGCGGTGGAAGAAGGTAAGGCGTGCAACCGACTGCACAATGGATCGATCGTTTTTTGCGCCATTTAACTGCATGATCGATGATGGTGGAGGAAGGCGATAATCAGCCGGAAAAAAATCAAATGATATCGAGACGATTGATTTTGGTTAAAAAATTGCTAACATAGCCCTTTTTTTGTCATGAAATATGATATAATACATTTGGAGGCTATGTAACATGAAGTGCAGCAAATGTGAAACAGTAATGTATGAACGAACATCGAAGAAGTCGCTAAATGCGACAAAGGTGTATATTTGTCCAAAGTGCAACAAGATCATCTATGTGTGGCCGGACGGCGACATAAAGGAAGAAAAAAAGTAAGCGGATCGTTTTATAAATAATGAGCGGAAAGTATGTCCGTACTCTCACGCGATGTGCCCGAAAGAATATAACAATCCTGTGTATCGACACGGGTATCGATCTCAAAATAGCGGCTCAATGTTTGTGCTTCTTCTATGCAGGGGCGTAGCGGCGTGGAAACTGCGGACGCATTGCGCCCGTGGTGAACACCGTTGATCTTCTTACGGCCGCTGCCGTGCATGAGGATAAAGCGTCCGCCGGGGGCCAGAAGCGAAAACAGTTTTTCAGTAAACAGCGGTTTATCGAGAAAATGAGGATAGGCGTTGTAGATGACCGCAACATCGTAAGTGATACTTTTTGGAAGATCATAAAAATCGGTATGGTAAACATGGATACGCGCATCCGTGTTCTTTTTTTGAGCAATTTCAACCATACGCGCGGAGATATCTACCGCGTCGATGTGCGCGGGGGCATATTCCAATAGATAGGGAAACAGAATACCTGTCCCGCAGCCGATATCCAATATATGCGCGTGCCGGACAAGCCCTGTGGTACTAAGCATAGAGCGCAGCTTTTCGCCGTCCTCCTGATTGTACGTATCCCAGGTATCTGCAAGCCTGTCAAAAAAACTTTGTATTTCAGTTGTATTCTGCATGTTCTCTCCCATGTTGTTTTTAATGAACGTATGTTCATTTTAGCAAATACGCGGCAGGCCTTCGCCGGTTAGCCCGCTGAGGACGCGTGTACCGCCTAAAGCCGTATGGAGCAGGACGGAGGCGTTTTTTTCGTGTGTGACAGCTCCGACGATATACGCGTTTTCGCCGTATTTGCTATGGCGCAGGATGTGGAGCGCACTCTCGGCATCTTCTTGCGCGACGACGGCAATCATCTTGCCCTCATTGCCCATCGTGTAAGGGTCGAGCCCCAATATGGCGCATAAGGATTGTACTTCAACGGAAACAGGGATATCTGCCTCGTTGAGCTCGATACAGCAATGTGAGGCGCGCGCGAATTCGTTCAGTACGGTCGCAAGCCCGCCGCGCGTTACGTCGCGCAGGGACCTCACCTTGATATTTGCGGCAAGCAGATTATGTACCATATCACCCAAGGGGGCGCAGTCGCTTTTGATATCATTTTTGATATTCATACGCGTACTGAGGATGGTTGCGTGGTGGTCTCCCAGATTGCCCGACAACAAAACAGCGTCGCCTTCGCGGCAGTTGGCGGCACTGATATCGATACCGTCAGGCACAAAACCGACTCCGGCAGTGTTGATATACACGTTGCCCTTTCCTTCGACGACCTTGGTATCCCCAGCTACGATAGCAATACCCGCCTCATGCGCGGTATCTGCCATAGAACGAGCAATTTTTTGCAGGTCTTCAATATCTGCGCCCTGCTCTAAGATAAAGCCGCACGTCAGGTATCTAGGGGTTGCGCCGCTCATCAGCAGATCGTTGACTGTACCGCATATGCACAGTCTGCCAATATCCCCGCCCGGAAAAAAGAGCGGATCCACAACAAAGCTGTCCGTTGTGAGAGCGAGGCGGCCTGCGCCGGGAACGACGGCGGCGTCCTCCATGCGCGAAAGCACCGGGTCGTTGAATGCTCTTGCAAAAATCTCATCGATCAGCCGGGACGTTTCCTGTCCGCCGCTGCCGTGAGCCATTGTGATCTTCATAATCAGTATCCTCTGTGGTTGATAAAATATTGATAACAGCTGCCCTCGGCGGACACCATACAGGCGCCGAGCGGGGCGTGCGGACTACAAGCCTTGCCGAACGAAGGACACCCGGAGGGGAGCAGTTCGCCGATCAGCACCTGCGCGCAGCGGCAATATGCGTTGGTATGGTCAAGGTCAAGACCTGCACTTCCTGCGTCGTAGTGCGCATATGTTTTGCGTAGCATCATGCCGGAGGCACGGATGGTACCCATACCGCGCCATGCGGCGTCGCACGGTTCAAAATATTTGGCGGTGATATCCTGCGCCATCCGGTTGCCCTGTGCGGTAACAGCGCAAGGATAGAGATTGAGTACGCCGGGGCTGCCGTGACGCTTTACCAGCGCATAGATGGCGGCGAGCAGGCTTTCGCCCTCAAATCCCGCAACTGCAAAGGGAATGCGGTATGTTTGGGACAGGGCGCTGAACACATCGCTGCCTGTGATGACGCTCACGTTGCCGGGTGCTAAAAAACCGTCGATGCTGTCGGACTGGCGGCACACCCAATCGATTGCGGCGGGCATCGTCTTGAGGGCGGTGAGCAGACGAATGTTGGATATTTCCAGTTTTTCCGCTTCCGCAAGGAGCAAGGCATAGGCGGGCGTGGTCGTCTCGAACCCGACCGCGGCAAACACAAACGTGGTATCCGGCTCGTGCTGCGCAAGCGCGAGCGTATCTGATGGAGAGTAGACCATGCGGATATCGCCGCCATCCGAGCGTGCATCGCTCAAGTTTCCTCTTGTACCGGGGACGCGCAGCATATCGCCGAACGAAACGGCCGCGTATCCCGGTTTCTTCGCGAACGAAACCAAACGGTCGATGTAGTCTGTCACTGTGACGCACACGGGACAGCCCGGACCGGAAACCAGTTGGACATTTTCAGAAAGCATGCCCGGGATGCCGTTGCGCGCGATCGCCGCGGTATGCGTGCCGCACACCTCCATCAGGCGCACAGGCGGCCCGTCGTATTCTTTTAAAAAGCGCTTGATCTCGTAGATGTCGGTCATAGATCTTCGATCTCCGCAAACAGCTCTTGTATGGACTCGTGTTCCTCCTGCTTCAGCTTTTGCAGGATGCAGCCCGCGTGTACCAAAACATAATCGCCCGGCTGTATTTTTACGAGCCCAGCGCGCGCGGTGATCAGATTACCGTGAAAATCCACTGTGGCGGTCGTGCCTTCTATGGAAACGACCTTGCCGGATGTGGCAACACACATAGCAATTCTCCTTTTACTGTCTTTCGCTCAGAGCGGCAAAATATGCTTGCCCGAGCGATATTCCGCCGTCGTTACATGGAACAGCGGAGTTGATGCACACTGAAAAACCGTCCTTCTCAAGCAGGGAGATACACTGCTTAAGAAGCAGCTCGTTTGCGAATACGCCACCCGAAAGCGCAACGCGTTTTTCGTTCGTATTGACGCGGATCGCGCGGCAGACCTCGAGCGTCACCGCAGCGACGGCGTGATGAAAGCCAAGCGCAAGCGCGCGAACATCTGTATGCTGACGCACGCGCACCAGCTCGCGGATGAGCGGCTGGCGGTCTATCACAAACACGCCGTCCTTTTCCACAAACCCTAAGGGAAGCGGGTAAGGAACGACGCCCTGTTGCTGTGCCTCATACGCACAATTTTCTAGGGCAATGGCACATTCACCTTCATAACTATTATAGCATTTGAGGTCAAGAAGCGCGCTCACTGCATCGAACAACCGTCCCATGCTTGAACTTTGGGAGGTATTGACGTGTGCGCGGATCGCGCTGCCCACTGTTTCAAAATGGCTGTCGTCGCTGCTTAAGCTGCAGGCGTGTAAATGACACAGGGCATTCAGGCTTGCATCCTGCGCAATATTGTCCCCGCCGGTGAGCGCAATGGGTTGGAGATATCCCGCACGCTGCACAGCTTTTCCCTGACACAACAGAAATTCGCCGCCCCACACCGTGCCGTCCGTACCATAGCCAGTGCCGTCGAAAGCCACGCCGATGCACGCAGGAATGTTGTGCTCTGCCATGACGGACAGGATATGTGCATGATGGTGCTGTACGCGCACAAGCGGGATATTCCGTTCCTTCGCTATTTTTTCTGCAATGGTTGTGGAATGATAAACGGGGTGCATATCGCATACGATTTTTTGTGGAGCGATATGGAACAATTCTTCCATATGATTTAAGTTATCGCAGTAGTTTTGCTGTACGCCGTATTGCTCCATGTCGCCAAGATATTGGCTGAGATATGCCCGGTCGCCTGCTGCAAGGCAAAAACAGGCCTTTAGGTCTCCGCCTGTCGCGAGGACAGGGTAGGATAGCGCGCTTGGCAGCAAAACAGGCAGGGGGACATACCCCCTGCTGCGCCGTATCGATTGCACCGTGCCGCACGTGACGCGCGCAACGGAATCGTCCAGCGGGACGCGTATTTCGCGGGTATTGTATAGCACGCCGTCAAGATGGGGTGACGACAGGGACAGCATATCCTTGTCTTGCGTGATGATGGGCTGCGACGAAATATTGCCGCTCGTCATGATGAGCGGGCCGCAGGCATCGGTCAGGAGCTGATGCAGGGGCGTATAGGGCAAAAATGCGCCCAGCTTGCGGCTGGCACCGCTTACTAGATCGCAAAAAATTTCTTTTGTTTTATCAAGAAGCACGATGGGACGGGCGGGCGACATAAGAAGCGCTTGCTCGTCCGCGCTTACATGGCACGCATCGCGGATCGTTTCGATATCCGCAAACATTACCGCAAAAGGCTTTTTGTCGCGCTGCTTTAACAGACGCAGCTTTTTGACCGCGTCTTCGTTTGTGGGCAGGCAGGCAAACTGGTAACCGCCGACGCCCTTTATGGCCAACACGGTGCCCTCGTTTAAGAGATCGATCGCACGTGTGAGGGCAGCTTCCTTTTCGTATGTATCTGTTTCGGCGCATAAGATGAGTTGCGGGCCGCAATCGTGGCAGGAGATCGTCTGGGCATGCCGCCGCCGTCCGCTGCCGGTATATTCCTCTGTACACACAGGACACATGGGGAAATCTGCCATGGTGGTCGTCTCGCGGTCGTACGGCAGGCCTTCAATGATGCTGTAGCGCGGGCCACACGCAGTACAGCTGATGAATGGATAGCGGTAGCGCCTGTTTTGCGGATCGGTAAGCTCTGCATGACATTTTTCGCACATGGGAAGGTCGGCCGGAATAAGCGGCGTTTGCCGCATATCTGCGTCGCTCTCGATGATACGAAAGCCGTCAAAGGCCTGATCCGGCAGGGGAACGCATGTGACCTTTATGATTTGCGCAAAGGACGGTGGTCGTGATGAAAGGCGATGGACAAATATGTCCATCGCCTCCGGATTTGCCGTTGCAATGATCTTTACGATACCGCCGCTGTTGCGCACGCTGCCTGTGATGTGGAGTTTTTCTGCCATCCGCGCGACAAACGGACGAAATCCGATACCCTGCACCATGCCAAGTACCGTGATCTCAAATGTCATTTGTTATTCTCCCTCGATGCTGTCGATCGCCATTTCTTTGCCGATCTCGCTGGGCTCGCCATCTGTACCGCAGTGCGGGCATTCGAAATGGAAGGGCTTACGCACGAAAAGCTCGTGGCAGTTGGGACAGCGCAGCATGGATTTTACGGGGGACACGGCAATTTCCGCTCCCTCGCATATCGTACCCTGTGCGGCGTCTTCAAAGTGCATGGCGATGCTGTCGCCGGAAAACCCGGAACTGTCGCCGATCACCAGAGTGATTTTCGTTACCTTTGTAAACCCTTTTGCTTTTGCCTCGTCTACGGCATGCTCTATGATATGGATCGCTTCGTGATATTCGTGCATTTTTATTTTCCTTCCGTTTGTTTCTCTTGCGGCGCAGCATCTTCTGTGGGGAAGGGCTGCGCAAAACTATCTTCGTATTTTTTGCCCGCGGGCTGCGTATAGGGCGTGAGCATGTGCAGGCATTTTTTGGGACAGCTCTCTACACAGCTGCCGCACTGGATGCACCCAAACCGCTCGATGACCCAGTTTTTCTGTGCTCTGTCAACTGTAATAGCGTCTGTAGGACACTTGCGCGCACACAATCCGCAGAAGATACAATCGTCGATATCGATGCCGATCTGTCCGCGGGTACGCTCCGGATATTGCCGGGGCGTGGCGGGATAGTTGCGCGTCGCCGGTTTGCTGAACAAATTGTGCATCACTGTTTTTGCAAAGTTCATGAAGTTCATACTGTGTTACCTCTCGGTGCAGCTGATGCACGGGTCGATCGTCAGGATCAGGATCGGTACGTCCGCCAACTGGCATCCCTTCAATGTTTCGAGCATCCCCGGCAGGTTTGCGAATGTTGGGGTACGCACGCGTACACGGTCGAGGAATTTGGAACCGTTGCCCTTGGTGTAATAGATCGCTTCGCCGCGCGGCTGTTCTACGCGCATCATATATTCGCCCTCAGGCATGCCTTTGACAGGAACGCTGACCTCGCCGTCCGGTATTTTTGCTGCTGCCTGGCGGATGATGTCTATTGCCTGGTATATCTCGCGCACACGCACGTCGCAGCGCGCATAGCTGTCGCCGATATCGCTTGTGATCGGTTCGAAATCGAGGTCGGGGTAGGCGGCGTAACCCAGCTTACGCGTATCGAGTGCAATGCCGGAGGCGCGCATGAAGGGGCCGACCGCGCCTAGATCGTGTGCCTGCTGCTTTGTTAAGAATCCAACGTCCTTTAAGCGGCTGGCGACGGCATAGTCGTCCAGGAATGCGCGCGACAAGGGCTTTAAATCTGCCACGATGCCGTCAAATACGGCAAGGAATTGCCTTAGCATATCTGCGTCCATATCCTTGCGCTGTCCGCCGATCCGGTTGACAGAAAAGATGATGCGCCCGCCTGTGGAATACTCGAACATATCGAGTATCTTTTCGCGGATGCGCCACGACTGCATAAACAGGCTCTCGAAGCCGAACGCGTCGGCAAGCAGACCAAGCCACAGCAGGTGGCTGTGTACGCGGGACATCTCCGCCCAGATGGTGCGTAGGTATTTGGCGCGCGGGGGTATCTCAAGACCCATCATGCGCTCTACGGATTCGCAATAGCCCATGCCGTGCATGAAACTGCAAATACCGCAGATACGCTCCGCTACATATACATATTCCTGAAAATCTTTTTTCTCTACCAGCTTCTCAAGCCCTCTGTGGACGAAGCCGATGGAGGGGATCGCTTCTATGACCTTTTCGTCTTCTAGCACGAG
>NZ_JAYFPU010000326.1:0-26955 GCF_034927525.1 Christensenella sp. | reverse complement strand
GTTACTCTATTTATTGATCAAAACAGAAAATATTGAGATGGGCGATTCAACTATAAAATCGATTGTTGATAGTCACAATGAGCTTGCAAAAATATTGTTATTACGTAATACACTTCTTTCTGAAGAATTGCTTGATAGTGCAAAAAATAGTGCTACATCATGGATTCTACTTTATGAACTATATGCTGAAGACCAGATCAATGAAGATGTCTTTGTTTCTAAATTAAATATAAATAAGAATTTGAATATGTATCAACGTCTTAAAAGCAATAATGTGCATTTTGTGCTTTGAAGAATAAATAGAAGCTTAGAACTACTTAATAGATTCTTGTAAATAGCTTGGATGCATTGTTAAGGAAAAGAAATATATAAACAGGTGAGGCAAATTATGGACATAATATTGCATTTCAACAAAATCAAATGTAAAGTATGTGGCGACATTATCGAAAGTAAAACTACACATGATTTGCAATATTGCCGCTGTAAAAGCGTGGCAGTTGATGGTGGAAAAGAATATTTGCGACGTTTAGGAAACCCTGAAGATTGGGAAGAATTGTCGGAATTCCAAAATAAGGAGAATAACCAATAAGTAGTCTGTGTTGTCCTAGCAAGCACTGAATTTGGATATCCAAATTCGAATGTATAAGGGATTGCATCCCTTATACCCTGCGTTTACCTACCGAAAAAGAAATGCCATATCACACTATTTAGACGATGAAGTATTTTCCCCCTTAGGTAACGCCGCACAGAGACGATAGGAGCGGTGCTACCTTACTTCTTTTTCACATTTAGCTTGTCATAATCCGAGCATTTCTCCGGCACTAGTATTTCGTATACGCTGACACAATAGTCCGCCATCGCTTTGTAATGTTCCTCGTATTTATCGCCATCAATACTGCCAGTCAAACGGGCAAGCGCAGCAAGGTTGCGAAGCTCTGCGGTGTATCCGTGCAACGCTTTTCTCCACGCATGGTAATCTGCATGAGGCATTTCGTGTGGTACATACCCATCCAACAGAGTGCGAATATAATGTTCGCGTGAATATCCTGTCTTTTGTACTTTCTTACTCAAAGATTTCATTTCCTGATCACTTAATCTTATGACAAACTGATTATTTCGACTGCGCATGCTCTCTCCTTTTTTAAATATGAAAATATATCGTGCAAATTTTCGGTCATTTTACATTATTTCTAGATGTCATCTCCGTTCGATGTCTCCCTCTTTTTCAGCCACTCCCTAAATTCTTGTTGTATCTTTTCGTCGTTGTAGCTGTTTATGATTGTCGGGAGGATCGCTCTTGCCAAAGATTGGATGACTTCGACCGGAATTTCATCTTGTGCCTTTTTCTTTGTCCGATCTTTCTTTGTTATATGCTCCCACCTTTCCTACTTACTGGTAGTATGATTGTATCACTGTTTTTTCAATATGCAATAGCATATTCAGTTGTTTTTTAAATATTTTTTCATAAGCATACTCTATTATAGATTTACAAGAAAAAACAAATATGCTATTATAGTGGCAAGGTGGTGATTCGAATGGCGGAGATGCCGGGCGAACGTTTAAAAGACTTACGTGAAAAAACCGGATTATCCCAAAAAGGTCTTGCGGATTTGGCGGGGGTTTCCCAGTCCGCAATAGCGCGTTATGAAAACGGCAGAACGGAAGCGACCTACGATATTTTGATTTGGCTCGCGGATTACTATGATGTCTCTACAGACTATATTCTTTGCAGGACAGAGAACCCTCAAGGTAAGCTGTATACTTGTGCGACACTTCAGAAAAAGGAAATGGAATCGTTTGTGCAGGCTTGCTTTGATGAAACATCCACGATTGGAAAACAAATTAAGGAACAGCTTGTGACATTGTGGATGGAACAGCAGCAAACATTAAAAACCATTGGTAATAAAATGGGTGACAAAAAATGAAAAAAGCCGTGATCTATGCAAGGTATTCCACGAGCCGACAACGCGAGGAATCCATAGAAGGTCAAGTTCGAGAATGTAGAGAATACGCGGACAAGAATGATGTTTTGATTGTTGACACTTATATTGACCGTGCCAAATCTGCAAAGACAGATCAGCGACCGGAGTTCCAGCGCATGATAAAGGGCAGCAATAAAAAGCAGTTTGATTATGTGATTGTTTGGAAACTGGATCGGTTTGCGCGAAATCGCTACGATGCTGCAAAATACAAGATGCGGTTAAAACGCAATGGCGTTGCTCTTCTTTCGGCAAAGGAACAAATTTCAGATAGACCAGAAGGAATTATACTGGAATCCATGTTGGAAGGGATGGCGGAATACTATTCTGCTGATCTATCTGAGAAGATCAAGCGCGGTATGAAGGAAAACGCTTTGAAATGCAAATTCAATGGCGGCGGTATTTGTATCGGTTATAAGGTTAATACCGATCGCCTTTTCGAGATCGACACGAAAACCGCGCCGATTGTGCGTGAGGTGTTTACACGCTACTATGATGGCGAGGCAATTGTTGACATCTGCGCCGATCTCAACAAGCGTGGCTTAAAGAATAATCAGGGAAAAGCTTTTAAAAAGAATGCATTGAGCTGGATGCTCTCCAACGAACGCTATGCAGGAGTGTATTCACATGGCGGTATAAAAGTCGAGGATGGTATTCCCGCAATTGTGCCTAAGGAGTTGTTTCAAGCCGTGCAGGAACGCATGGAACGCAATAAGCAAGCACCCGCTGCTTCAAAAGCTGATGTGCCTTTTCTGCTGACAACTAGGATGTTCTGCGGGGATTGTGGTTCTGCGATGATCGGTGACAGCGGATCAGGGCGTGGCAAGCGCTACCACTATTATTCCTGTACCAAGCGCAAGAAGCAAAATAAATGCGACAAAAAGAGTATTGGAAAAGAACTGATTGAGAGTATTGTCATCCGCGAAACACTGAAGCTACTTTCGGATGGTAAAACACTTGATCATATCGCCCAAACGGTCGTTGCGCTGTTTGAGGAAGAAAACTATACACTCAAGACGTTGGAGGCTCATCTGACTGAAAAACAAAAAAGTATCCATAACCTGCTGAGTGCTATGGAACAAGGTATTGTCACACCCTCCACAAAGGAGCGGATGCTTGAACTGGAGCGGGAGAGACAGGAAATGGAAGCTGCAATCGCGCGGGAACAGACAGAAAGACCGCTTGTGACAAAGGATTTTGTATTGTTCTGGCTGAGCAAATTCCAAGATGGTGATATAAATGACCTTACATTTTGCAGGCGGTTGATTGATACGTTTGTCAATTCGATCTTTCTATATGACGATAAGGTCGTGATCACTTACAATTACAAGGGTAAGAAGAAAACGCTTAAGCTAAAAGACATTAAGGATGGTTCGGATTTTAACGAGTCCGCTCCACCAAATTTTTTAAAGGACAGGCATTGAGCCTGTTCTTTTTTATGCGTTGTGTCATTGTGTTCAAGAACACACTTAAATACCAGAATTGACTTGCATGGGAATTGCTTTTAGAATTCATATTTAAAGATGACTTTCTTTGTTAAGTAATTGTAAAAAATCCCGATGAATTTTTTTCTAGCTTGTCTTTGGTAATTTTTATGATTGGAGATCATTATGCGAAAAAAGACCTTTTTTCTTCTGGTTTTCTGTATTATGCTTTGTTTTCTTTTTGCATGTACGGACACAGATCGTTTGGAAGAAGGATATAAAGCAGGTGTAAAAGTACAAAGATCCTGAAATATTTACCATAACATACCCTGCGGCATTGGTAGAATACATATAAAAGAGGCTGCGGAGACAAAAGCAGCGGGGAGCGGAGGAATATTGAGATGGCGTTGATTCAGGAAATATCCGAATTTTTACAAAAAGGAAGGGCAAAGGATGTAAAGGCGCTGGTCGAGCAGGCGCTTGACGCGGTTGTGGGAACAGTGCAGGGCGACTTGCATGACATTGGGAAAAATCTTGTAGTCATGATGCTTAAAGGCGCGGGGTTCGATATTTATGATGTGGGCGTGGATGTCGATCCGGCGGCCTTCATCGATAAGGCGGAGGAAGTAAATGCTGATGTGATCTGTATGTCTGCGCTGCTGACGACAACGATGCCCAAGATGCAGTTGTGTATCGATCAGTTAAAGGAACGGAACCTACGGGATAAATATATTGTCATGGTGGGTGGCGCACCGGTAAACGAAAGCTTTGCACGCCAGATTGGTGCTGATTATTACACAGCAGATGCAGCAACCGCGGCGGTGGTTGCGAAAGCGGCAGTCATTGGGAAATAATGAAAATTACAAAAAAGAGAAAATTTTACCTGTATAAGTAAAAGTGGATATGGTATGATGTAAATAATTAAATAAGACATTTTTGTGGCTCTGCGGCGTACTTGGTCCGCAGAGATGAACAAGGGAATCGGGTGTAAATCCCGAACGGAATCCGCCGCTGTAAGCGCTGAGGCCGGTGTTCGTTGATGAAAATCAGTCACTGGGAAACTGGGAAGGCAGAACATAGTACGTAAAATCGTAAGATTTTGTATGCGTAAGTCAGAAGACCTACAAAAAGAGAAAATGGGATGATGACCACAGGAATCACTGTGGAAATTTTCTTATACGCAGGAATACGGCTGTGGTGAATTGGATTCGCCACAGTTTTTTATTTGTCTAAAATTTAAAAATTGGCCGACCGCGTTGCGCGCGGTGGGGCTGAAAGCAAAGAAGGAGAAGAAGAATGAACAGTAAAAAGAGAATTTTGGCGGTATTATTGGCGTTCGTGATGATATTCAGCATTGCGGGAACGTCCATGGCGGCGGATATGCCTGCCGCGTCTGAAACATCTGCAGCAGACGCGCCGCAGGGGACGAAAAAACCGGAAGATACCGCATCGCCGGAATCGTCGGGAAGTCCGGAGGCGCAGGTATCGCCTACTCCACCGGCGACGCAGTCCGTACAGCCGGAGGCCTCGGCATCTGCTTCTCCGTCGGCCAATGTGGCGGTCATAGCGGTGGAGGATGACGCGGGTACAAGCACACTGTCACTCGCAACGGAGGGCGAGGATACGCTGATCGCTTCGGCGGACGACCTGCTGACGGTAATGAATGATGCTTCTTATTGGGATAAAAATCTGAAAGTGTCAGTACCCATTGATATGAACGGCCTTGCGGCGCAGCCGATTGGCAACAGCTCGACGCCCTTTTCGGGTACATTCGATGGAAACGGACAGACGATCAGCAATTTAGAGATTGCATTTGACTTAAATTACGCGGGTCTGTTTGGATATAATAGCGGCACTCTCAAGAATATAACGCTTGCAAACAGCAGCATTTCCGGAGATCAGTACGTCGGCGGTATGATCGGCTATAACGCAGGGACGGTACAGGGCTGCGCTGTGAAAAACACCACGGTATCCTCCGCATCTACCCAGACGATGGGATATGTCGGCGGCTTTGCAGGATACAGCAAGGGTAATGTTTCGCAATGCTTCGTAGCTAAGGGAAGCGCCTCGCAGAGCGTCGCCGGCAAAGGAAAAGGGGTTGGAGGCTTTGTTGGCTATTGTTATGCTCCCGGGAAAATCAGCGAATGTTATACGACGACAGAGGTCACCTCGCAGAGCGAACAGGTCGGCGGCTTTGTTGGATTTGGATATAGCGGAACGATGGAAAACTGTTTTTCGGCGGGAAGCGTTACGGGCGCAAAATATGTCGGCGGCTTTGTCGGTTCTGAGGACAGCGCAAAATACACGGCATGCTATACGCTCACGCCTGTTGTTTCTACAGGTGCGAATAACGCTTTTGGCAAATTCTTCGGCGATGGCTTTTTTATGAGCAGTTATGTTTCGAAGTCGTTTTATCTGTCCACGGTCTCCATTAGTGGAAACGGGACGGAGAAAGGTCAGGGAGCCTATTTTCTGGCAAAAACTGAGGATGAATTAAAAGCGCTTGCCGCTACATTGGGGTCTGTGTGGACGGCTGATGCGGATCACAACAACGGATATCCATATCTTATCAATGTACAGGCGCCCGCAAACAGCGGCGGATCTTCAGAGCCGACAGAGCTTGCGCAGCCGTCCGGTCTTACATGGACGGAAGCACTTGCATCGTGGAACACGGTACCCGGCGCACATTCGTACACGGTAGTACTTTATAAAAATACAGATACTCTGGTCGGCACGTACACAAACATCACGGATACATCCAAGGATTTCAAGACGATCATCACAGAAACGGGAGAGTATTCCTTCACGGTACAGGCGATGTCGGGCAGCGACAGCTATGTTGACGGACAAGCTTCCACAAGGAGCACGGCCTACCAGTTTGTGAAAAAGGACGATCAGGGCTTTATTCTGATCTCTACGCCGGATGAACTGCTTGCGCTTTCTGATACGTCAGCAGACCTGACGAAAAATTATAAGCTGGCAAACGATATTGATATGACAGCTCAGGTGGGCAAGGTGATCGGAAAATACAATAACGGCATGGCAGGTGAAAAAGCATTCACAGGTATTTTCGACGGCAACGGGCATACCGTAAAGAATCTTTCCATCGCGGGAGAGGCACTGTTTGGTTACGTGGGCACAGACAGCGTGATACGCAAGCTGACGCTTGAGAATGCGACGATAGAGGATGCGATCAGCAGCAGTATGCACTATCCGGCGGCACTTGTATCCAACAACAAAGGCACAATAGAAAAGTGCTTTTCAAACGGATCGACAGTCGTATCCAAGTATAACAACCGTGTTGGCGGTCTGGTCGGCAATAATGAAGGAACGGTCATGCAATCGGGTGTTTCGGGCGGCAGCGTGACATACCAGAGCACGGGTACGATGGCAGGCGGTCTGATCGGCAGAAATACGGGAACCGTGAGCGAAAGCTTTGCCTCCGCAAGTGTTTCCGGCTATAAGTGGGCTGGCGGCTTTGTCGGCGGCGTGGAAGACGGAACGATCACTGACTGTTATACGACGGGGTCGGTCACAGGCAACAACGAACTGGGCGGTTTCGCGGGCATGCTGTCAGACCCTGCGGTGCTTACGAACGTTTACGCCGCTGTTGATGTGAATGCTTCCGCGGGTACGGGTGGTGTACTTGTGGGCGGGAAGGGATTCTCGTTTGCAACGGTCGGCTCCATAGTAAACGGATACTACAATTCCGGCAAATTGAAGCCGGGTACGGAGGTCGTGACGGTTGCGGCAACAGGTAAAACAACATCGGAAATGAAAGGAACGGCTTTTGCTTCCGCGCTGGGCAACGCGTGGAAAGTTGACGCGGGTACGGGCGATAAGATCGTCAATAACGGCTATCCTTATCTGGCGAATGCAGCGCCTGCGGCGGATGCCCCTGTAGCGGAGTCGATCAGTGTACAAATATTGGTTGCTGCGTGGGATGCTACAAAATATCAGTTTGTAAAATCGGAGGAACCCTTTACTGTCAAAGCCGAAGGAGAAAACATTACGGCAGAGCAGGTCATGCGGGCGGCGCAGACAGCAGGACAGATGACGTATACGGCGGAGCAAAGCTCCACAGGTACATTTATCAAAACGATCAATGGTAAAACGCTGGAAGCGCCGGATGGCTGGATGTTTACCATCAACGATAAACAGTCCCCGGTCGGTGTGTCTGCCGCGCAGATCAAAGCAGGGGACAAGATCCTCTGGTACGAGGGCACGCCAGCCAACGGGTACAAAGCGCCTACATGGGCGGATATGACTGCGCCCGTTCCGGTGCAGTACGAAAATATCGGCACCACAGATCAACTGGTTGCACTCATGAACAGCGCAAATCCGGCGGCAGACTGGGCAAAGAATTATAAGCTGACGGCAAATATCGACCTTGCGGGTGTTACCGCTTCGCCGATCGGTAGTGAAACGGTTCCGTTCAGCGGTGTATTTGAAGGCGACGGGTATCGTATAAAAAATTTGAAGATCGAAAAGAGCGTGGGCAGCCAGAATATCGGCCTGTTCGGCGTGATTGAAGGCGCATCTATCCTGAACCTGACGGTAGAAAACGCATGTGTACAGGGAGGAAGCAGGATCGGCGTGTTGGTCGGTGTTGCGCGCGTGAACATCGCAAACGGTACAGCAAACCTGATCGGGAACTGTCATGTATCCGGTACGCTCAACGCGACCGGAATATCTGTGATCAAGCAGACGGACGCAGGCGGCCTTGTGGGGATCAATGACGGAGGAAGCAAAGACGGGAAATCGGCGTTCAGCGCGATTGATGGTTGTTCGTCCGGCGTAGAAGTAACGGCAAGCACAGGCGGCGCGGACAATACGGAATCCGGACACGTGGGCGGCTTTGTCGGATGGAACAAGGGGAACATCTCGCAGTGCGAAGCAACGGGCAACGTGTTCGGCGGCAACTCTACAGGCGGCTTTGTGGGCAGCAACTTTGGATATGCCAACATTTATAAGAGCCATGCGACAGGCAACATCGTCGGCGGATATACCACGGGCGGTTTTGCGGGCAGCATTGGCATGGGAACGTCGGCGGAGCGCTGTTATGCAACGGGCAACGTCGTGGCGATAGAGGACGGCTACGGTTACTATTTCGGCGGCTTTGTAGGTTCGGCGTCGGGTACGCTAAAGGAGTGCGTGAGCACAGGCACGCTTACGCCGGGATGGAGCTACAACGGTGGTTTCGCGGGCACGTTCGACGGTACGGTCTGGTCGTATCATGATAAGCTTTTGACACTGAAGGATTGCTACGGCAACAGCGAAACGAGTCTTGGAACAAAGGTCAAAGGGCTGGGAAACTATATCGGCGGCACGCACGAAGCAACGGACGCCGCTGCTGCAAAAACAGCGCTCACCAAGGAGTAGGCTGCTGCAAAATTGCAGGAAATGCTGGCGGCACAGGCAAAGGAAGAAGCAGATAAGACGGCGCTTAGGCAGGAAGCGGCAAAGTATGAAAGCCGCGTGACGATCCCCAATACGGTGGAAGAAGACACGGATATTACCTCGCTTGTGGCGAAACTGAAATCAGGCGTAACGCCGGACGGGGACATTGAGGTGCTGTACCGCGAGGCGGGGGAAAACAACTATGTGACCAGTGCAGCACAGCCGCTCGGCAGGTATAAACTGGCGCGCAAAAACACCTCGTTTGGCACAGTGGAGGAACAGGTCGTGCTGCTCTTTACGCAGGGCGGCGAAACGGTCGCGCAGCCCGTTGCTGTGGAGCTACAGGGTGCAAGAAGCAACGCGCCTACAAATGATGTGATGCGTACGATCGCAGGGGGATATACGAATGTGCCCCATGAGGATGCGGCGTCTGTCTGGGCGGCGTTTGATATGGGCGTATATGCGGGCGCGGATAAGGTGTTTGCTTCGGAGGCCGCAAAAGCAAGTTTCATCAAGGAATCGATCGCGCACGTCCGCGCAAACAATGCGACGGATCATGAGCGTCTTGTAATGATGATGACGGCGCTGGGCATGAACGCGCAGCAGTATGTGGATATTCTCGCGAAATTACCTGAGACACGGCTTGACACAGTGAACGCACAGGCTTTTGCATTGTTGGCGTACGATGCGGGCAACTATACGCTGCCTTCCGGCACGGTCAATACGCGTGAGAAGGCAATCGAATATTTGCTTGCCAATAAAAACGCGGACGGCGGCTGGTCTTACATGCCGGGCGAATCTGAAGCAAGCATGACGGCGATCGTCATATCGGCGCTCGCGCCTTATAGGGTACAGGCGAAAGTATCCGGCGCGATCACAGGAGCCCTCGATTATTTATCACAGACGCAGTCGGAAAACGGCGGCTATGTCTACTATGGTTCGGAAAACAGCAACGACGCGGCAATGGTCGTGATTGCGTTGACCTCGCTCGGCATCGACGCGAATACGGATGGCAGGTTTGTGAAGAACGGCAACAGTGTGTACCAGAACCTGATGGGCTTTGTGACGCAGGATAACCGCTTCGGGTATACGGACAATGTTTCTGCAGATGCGCTCGCGACAGAGCAGGGATTTCGCGCTCTGATCGCGTACAGCAGGCTGAGCGCTGCGGGGTACAACGTTTACAGTGTTCCCGGCACACTTCAGGAATGGATGAAACCCGTTGCGGATACGGATAAGAACACTGGAATCACCATTGATACGGAGACGACAACAGTTCCGCAGGGAACAACGGTAAAAGCCGAAAAGATCGAATCCGGATCGGGCTTCCAGCTCACGCAAACGATGCTTGGAAAAGACGTGAAGAAATTCGTACTGTTTGAAATCAGCTTGTCGGACATCGACGGCAATATGATACAACCCAACGGCAAAGTGCGTATCGGGATCCCGATCCCGGACGGATTTGACAAAACAAGGCTTGTCGTATACCGCATCAACGCGAATGGAACGCGCGTGGAATATACAGTAACAGTAGAAGGAAATATGGCTTGCTTCGAAACGGATCATTTCAGCCTGTACGCGTTGGCGGAAAAAGCAGAAAGCAGCACGACAGGCACAACGGTGAATGCAGGAGCGACCTCTAAGACGACAGCGCCCAAGACGGGAGATGCGCGAGATATGAACGGCTATGTCATCCTGCTGGTTGTGTCGGCCTTTGTTGCGGCAGGAACATTCATCGTTAGCCGTAGGCGGCGCAAAGAGAGGTAATATCATGAAAAAAATATGGAGTATATTGCTGGCAGGCCTGTTATGTATCGGCCTGCTGGCAGGCTGTGCGCCGGCTGAGCAGCCGGAAACCGGCAGCGTGACGGATGTGGCAGTCACAGAGTCGGTGCAGCCGACGGTAACAGCAAGTACGTCTGTAAGCCCTTCGTCCGAGGTGACAGCGCCGCCATCTGCAGGAGGAAGCGCGCAGGAAACGGGAGAACCGCCTGCGGCAAGCGCATCTGTATCTGCAAAAGGGAAAACGGCTGAATCGCCTGTCACGCAAGGTGGGACAGGCGATCATGCGGAAAACGGCGCTACCAGTGCGCCTGCGCCCGCAAAAACACCGGAAACGCCGCCGCCCAAGACGATCACGTGCACGATCTCTATTGATTGTGCCACAGCTCTAAGCGGAAACCCTGATCTTGTCAATGCGGTTTCATCGGGAGGAACGATTTTGGGCGGTAAAAAGGTAACGCTCGATCCGGGTGCGACGGTATACGACGCGCTCAAGGCGACGGGGATCACGTTCAGCGGCAAAAGTTATATCTCGTCCATCAATTCTCTTAGCGAAGGAGACTGCGGCTCGCAGAGCGGATGGATGTACAGCGTCAACGGCGACTATCCCGGTATTGGATGCAACAAATATACGCTTTCAGACGGTGACAGCATCAAATGGCGCTATACCTGTGATATGGGAGCGGACATTGGAGCGTAGCAGATGCGGCATATTTTTACGATCTATCATCCGGGTGTGATCTTTTTGTATCTGGCGGCGGCGCTTGTATGCACGATGCTGAGTATGCAGCCGGTCTATCTTTTGATTTCATTTGCGGCAGGAAGTATTTACGCGGTCTATTTGAGAGGGGCGCGTAAATACTTTTCTTCGCTTAAATTTCTGCTGATCATGTTCGCGATTGTCGCCATAGTAAATCCGCTTTTTAATCATCGCGGGCTTACCGTGCTTTTTTATTTGTTTGATGAACCGGTCACGCTGGAAGCGTTTGTTTACGGGCTGTGTGCGGGGCTTATGTTGCTCAATGTGTTTGTCTGGTTTTCGTGCTATGCCGTACTGATGACAAACGACAAATTCCTGTATCTGTTCGGCAAAGCGCTTCCCACGACGGCGTTGATGGTGTCCATGACCCTAAAACTCATTCCGCAGACGACATATAAGGCGCGGTGCGTGATGGACGCACAGGAGGGCATGAATATGCGGCAGGACAAAAAGGGACAGCGTTTCAAAAATGGTGTGCGCACCGCTACAGTGCTGATGGGATGGAGCATGGAGGACAGCATAGAGACGGCAGATTCCATGCGCGCGCGCGGATATGGCGCAAAGAATCGGACAACGTTTTCTGTTTTTAGAATGGGCAGGCATGATGTTGTCTCGCTTACGGTACTCGTCATACTTGCCGCGCTGAGTATCTGTCTTATTGTCGCGTTCGGCGGCGCATTTGTGTATTACCCCTATTTGAAGGGGCTTGAAGCGAACATATGGGTCTATATCCCGTATGGTATCCTGCTTTTTTATCCGTTGATCCTGGAGGGGAAGGAGCGGCTTGCATGGAAAAGATCAAAGTAGACGGGCTTTTGTTTCGCTATCCGAAAGAAAAGGAATATGCCCTGAAAGATATTACGTTTTCAGTGGAAAAAGGTTCTTTTGTATTGGTGTGCGGACGTTCAGGCTGCGGCAAAACGACGCTTTTGCGTTGTCTGAAAAAGGAGATCGCACCATATGGAGAGAAAACAGGACGTATTTTAGTTGACGGAAGAACGACGGACGATATGCTGCCCGCAGAGTCGGCTGCAATGATCGGTTTTGTGATGCAAAATCCGGAAAACCAGATCGTGACGGACACGGTGTGGCACGAGCTTGCGTTCGGGCTGGAAAACATGGGGATAGCGACTGGCGTGATCCGCAGGCGCGTCGCGGAAACGGCGCACTTTTTTGGCATTGAGGCATGGTTTGAAAAGAGCGTAAACGAGCTTTCGGGCGGACAAAAGCAGATACTCAATCTGGCGGCGGTCATGGCGATGCAGCCGGATGTGATCATATTAGACGAGCCGACCGCGCAGCTTGACCCGATCGCGGCAAAGGAATTTTTGCAGACACTAAAGCGCGTGAATGAGGAGCTCGGGAAGACGGTCATCCTGTCCGAACACAGACTGGAGGACATACTTTCTATAGCGGATCACGTACTTTATTTATGCGAAGCGGAGAAAAAGTTTTTCGGAGCGCCACAGGAGTTTGCAGCATGGTGTATGAGCGAGAGGGAAGAAACGTTCGTTCCTGCGCTCCCCGCGGCAGCGCGCCTTGCCGCCGCGCTAGAAGCGACGGCAAACCTTCCGCTCAGCGTAAAAGAGGGGCGGGCATTTTTGGATATACATCAAAAAAAGCTGCATCACAGTGCTGCACAAGAGAGAAAAAAACCATTAAAACAAACGGCGGTCAGTGCAAGGGATATCTGGTTTCGCTATGACAGGAAAAATGACTTTGTATTGAAGGGACTCAGCATCAATATCAGGCAGGGAGAAACACATTGTATTTTGGGGGGTAACGGAAGCGGCAAAAGCACAATGCTGGGCGTGCTTTCCGGCTTGTTGAAACCCGCAAGGGGAAAGGTGCGCTGTGCGGACGGCACAAGGATGTCTCTGCTTATGCAAAACCCTAAAACGATGTTTGTGTATGACACGCTGTATGCCGATCTTATGGAAAACGCGAAGGCGTTTGGATACACAAAACAGGATATGGAAGATATGACACAGACATTCGGTTTGTCCCGTTTTTTAGACAAGCATCCATACGACCTGAGCGGCGGGGAATTGCAGAAGGCGGCAATCGCAAAGCTATTGCTTTTGCAGCCAAACGTATTTTTCTTAGACGAACCGACGAAGGGGATAGACGCATTTGCAAAGGAAGAACTGGCGCATAGCTTAAGGCACATGGCGGCGGAGGGCGTTGCCGTTGTGATCGTGACGCATGATCTGGAATTTGCCGCGGCGTATGCGGACAGGTGTTCCATGTTGTTTGGCGGGGATGTGGTGTGTACTGACGAAGGCAAGGCGTTTTTTGGGGGAAACAATTTTTATACGACGGCAATTAACCGTATGACACGCGGGATATTGCCGGACTGCGTCACGACTAAGGATGTGCTTTGGTATGTATAAGGTGCTCAAATGGATAGAACCCGTTTCTTTGATCACGGTACCGGTCGTACTGCTGCTATGTGCGCTGTTTGAGGCAGAAAATGCTGCGCTACTCAGTATTGTTGTTGCAATTTGCGCGCTGCTGCCGTTCTTTTTGCGGTATGAGCTGAAAAAGCCACGACCGCGGGATATGATGCCCATCGCGGTACTGGCGGCAGTCGCTGTCGTGGGACGGATCGTTTTTGCGCCGTTTCCGAATTTTACACCTGTTTCCGCAGTCGTGATCGTTACGGCGGTGTGCTTTGGTCGGCAGAGCGGCTTTTTGACCGGCGCTCTCGCCGCACTTGCGTCTAATCTGTTTTTTGGACAGGGGGCATGGACGCCGTGGCAAATGTACGCGTGGGGCATGGTCGGCTTTTTTGCGGGGCTGCTCAATGAGAAGGGGTTCTTTAAAAAAGATAGCTTGATTTATATTTATGGCGCGGTATCGGCATTTTTGTTTGGCTTTATCATGGATTCATGGTATGTCGTCGGTTTTGTCTCGCCGATCACGTGGCAGGGCGCGCTGGCGGCTTATCTTGCGGGCATTCCCTTCAACCTGTCGCATTGTGTCTCTACGGTGGTGTTTTTGGTGCTAATCCTTGTGCCGTGGGGCAAAAAGCTTAGACGGATCAAAATAAAATTTGGGCTGCAGAAATAAAATCGATATGATACAGACGATCAAGGAATACAATAAAAATGATTGGGAGCACCACTTTGTGTTTATATGCTGATTAGACTTTTATGAGGAGGGGATTCCCATCGAAAAAGTAAAAACGTTTTTTCGGACGATCACAGGATCATCGGCAGCGTTGCTGAACAGTTCGCTGATCGCTATTCCCTATTTGTTGTTCCTCAAGCTGATCGACGGAACAAATTTAGAAACGATTCTTCCTTTGGTGATATTCTATACACTCCGTATGACGGGCGTGTTTTTGTTGCGTAGTATCAAAACGGGCGCGGGCAGTTATTCCGCATTGATGTTCTCGTTCATACTGGGTTTCATTGGCGCGCTGTTTGGTGTAATGGGTACGCTTTATTTTCCGCTCTTTATGGTTTCGGCGATCTTTCTTGGCCTGAGCACCGCATTTGTCAAACCGATTTTTACGACGATCAATTTTCATAGGCATGATGAAAAGAAGGAGGTAGGCACTGCCGAAAAAAAGAAAAAGAATCTTTTTCCGCTGGCATTTGTGGTCGTATTCCTTCTTGCACTGATGGCACTGCCGGGCACGATACAGACCTTTGCCGTGATGCTTTTGTATGTTGCACTTTTTGCGATGGCGCTGTACTCCACATCCCGCGACCCGGAATACAAATTCCGTTTGATCCATTTAAAAGATACGACCGTATCTTTTAAGGGCGCGGCTATCTTTATCGTTTTTTTTGCATTACTGGCAGTGCTGCGTATTGCACGCCGGACGCTTGACGCACAGCAGCTTGACGCAGTCACTTTTTGGTTTTCTGTAGCGTTCCTGATCGCTATGCTGGTCGTCTTCCTGTGCAGAAAACGCAGGAAGCTCCCGTTGTGGCTCAATATGGTGTCGCTTACAAACGGAATGTGCGGCAACTTCCTCTTTATATTTGGATCGTTCTATATCGGTGCGCTTTATGGGATCAATGCTGCGACCGCTTATGTATATATTCCCTTTGTATTGGGGATGGGGGCGGCTATGGCCTTTTCCTCTAAGGTACAGCAATTGTTCAAAAAAACGTCGCCTTTTGTGGTGCAGATGACCGGGGTGTGCATAAGCCTGATCCTGCTGATGACACCGCTGTTTTTTCCTGTCAGCATATTTCTGGTCAGCTTCTTCTTCAGCGGGACGAGCTCGTGGCTTGACAGGAAGTATTATGATACGCAGAGTATCCCTTATGACAGGCGACTGATCAGTAAGTTTACATTGCAGGACATCGGCAGTATTTCTTACCAGTTTATTGTCGCGGTGATGGTTCTGATCATCTTTCAATATTACCAGATGCCGACGGCTACGTTTTTCACACTGACTGAAAACGTGACACACTCCGCGGCGCTTGTTTCGGCAATGCACGTCGCTAAATTCTGGGGTTGCCTCATTCTGGCAGTGCTCTTTGGAGGCTCGTTGCTAAGCTTTCGGAAAAGCCACAGAGAAAAGCAGGTGGATCGATAGAAAAGCAGTAAATTTTTACTGCATCGACTTTTGTTTTAAAATTCTGATACCTATCGGAAAAATGTGCTTTGAGGCTGTATGAAAGCAAAAAATCGAGTTGTCATTCCTATCAATATATGGTATACAAATTAATAAAGGAATTAATGTTATACGATGGTCTGCAAATGAAATGGTATCGTGTTTTTTGTGGTTCGGGCGAACGGTCGATGGGGAGAGTACTTAGTGTGAAATGTCCTGCTTCAAAAAATATGCGTTTGCATAAAATAATCAGTGTAGTCTTGTGTATCTGCCTGCTGCTTTTTGCTGTGCCGTGCGTAGGGAACGCGTCGGAAGGAAATATAGTGCGGGTGGGTGTTTTTGCGCTTGACGGATTTTATGGCAAAGATGCAAACGGGCAGAACGTGGGATATGGCTTTGATTATCTAGACGAATTATCGAAATATTCCGGACTGACATTTGAATATGTGTACGGTACATGGGACGAATGCCTAAAACGGCTGGAAGCGGGCGAGATCGACCTGCTTGATTATGCGTTGAAAACGCCAGAGAGGGAAGCAAAGTTTGCTTTTGCATCCTATCCGACGGGCACGAGCTTTGGGCGTATGTATGCGTTAAGCGACAACGAAGCACTGACTTATAATGATTATGCCGCATTTAACGGAATCAAAGTGGGATTCATGGCGGCGAATGGAAGAAATGATGAATTTCGCAAGTATGAGCAGGAACATGGCTTTGCTGTAACGGAGGTCTTATATCCGGATATCGAGTCTTTGCAGGATGCACTGCACGCGGGAGAAGTGGATGCGATCGTTGTCAATAACCAGCGCAATGCGCAGGAAGAAAAACCGGTCGCGCAATTTGCGCCTGCGTCTTTTTATATGATGACGGCAAAGACCAACACGCAGTTGATTGGGAAAATAGACGAGGCGCTTGAGCAAATAAAGATCGATAAACCCAGTTTTGACGACGCGCTCTATCAGGAACATTTCGGTGGAAATACGGGACAACTCTTGCTGACGGCCAGGGAGATCGAGTATATCAAAACGGCTCCGCCTATCCGCTTTGTATGTGATGAAGCGTGGGCGCCGTTTGAAAGCATTGATGCTGACGGAAAACCGCAAGGCATCAATGTGGATGTGTTGGGACTGATTGCGGAAAAAACAGGTCTCGCCTTTGATTTTGTAGGTGGTTATGCCTATGATAAAGCGATCGACATGGTAGGCGATGGCGAAGTGGATATGCTGCTTAGTTATGACAATAATCCGGACGAGGCGCGCAACCGAAACATTTCGCTTTCCGATACGTTTTTAAAATCCCCGATCGTGATCGTGGGTGCAACAACGGCCATTGCGCCTGACGATGTTTTTGCGCTGCCGTCCATCTATGTGCCGCATCAGGAATATGCGCAATCCTATTATCCGGACAACAAAATTGTCTACTACGACAATGTGGAGGACTGCTATCAGGCGATCGAAGCGGGTGCGGCAGATTTTACGATGGAAAACCTGTATGCGGCAACAGATGCGATACACAAACGGTATGCGTCACTTATGATTTCGACTGTTACAACGCTTTCAGACGAATTTTCCTTCGCGTTGCGCAAGGATACCGATCCGATCTTGATCGGCATTTTGAACAAAAGCATCCCGTCGATTTCGGAAACACAGTTCAATTCGCTGCTTCTGGAAAACACCTCTGCGCAGCAGCAGACTTCGCCGCTTATCCTGTTTATCGAACAGTACAGTACGCAGATCATGGTGATCATGCTGTTTATCATCGGTGTGATGATCGCGAGCATCATTTATATCGTCCTTAGCCAGAAGGAAAACAAACGCCGTTTGTGGGAAATGGCGTATATCGACCCGCTTACAGGACTTGGAAATCTCAATAAATTTAAGAAAGACGCACAGGAGCTTCTGGAGCAAAATAAAAGCGCCACCTACAATATGGTGAAACTTGACGTTCGCGGGTTCAACCTGATCAACGAGCTTTACGGGTTCGAAGAAGGAAACCGTGTATTGCGCGGGGTGGCGGAAGCGGTAGGTCTTTTTGTCAATCCGGAAACAGATACTTACGCGCACCTCAATGACGACGAGTTCGCTCTGTTAAAGGCGTACGACGGGCCGGATGAGGCACGGCGCAATACGGACGACGACCTCCAGACATTTAAGAAGAATGTCAGCAGACTGACAGGACACAACTTGCGCTTTTCCGTAGGGCGTTATATGATTGGGCCGGAACAAACGGATATTGAGGATATTTTTGAGAAGGTGAATTATGCGCACAATCTGGCGCGTAAAAATCCTGACGGCAGGGAACAGGTCAACTATGATGAAAAACTGAAGGCGAAAGCGATCCGTACGCAGGAGATCGAATCCACGATGGAAGAAGCGATGCAGCGGGGAGAATTCCGTGTTTATCTGCAACCCAAATACCGACTAAACGATGAAAAACTGGTAGGGGCAGAAGCGCTTGCGCGCTGGCGGAAGCCTGATGGGACGGTAGTCGATCCGATAGAGTTCATTCCTGTATTTGAACAGAACGGCTTTGTTGTAAAGCTCGATCTGTATATGTTCACGCAGGTGTGTGCGATCCTTAAGGGATGGATGGAAAAAGGGGAAAAATTGATTCCTATATCTGTGAATTTTTCGCGGCTGCATCTGTCGAATCCGGAGTTTGTGGAGGACTTGTCCCGCATTGCGAACGAGTATGGCGTGCCTAAAAAGTATTTGGAGATCGAGCTTACGGAGACAGCGATCGTAGGGAATGAGTCTGTATTGAAAAAAGTACTTGTCGCCCTGCATAAAGAAGGGTTCACGCTGTCTATGGACGACTTTGGCTCCGGATATTCGTCGCTTGGCCTGCTAAAAGACCTTGTTGTGGACGTGATCAAGATAGACCGTGCTTTTTTTGCAGACAGCAATGATAAAGAGCGCGCTAACACTGTGATACGAAATATCATAAAGATGGCGAACGAGCTTGGGATACGTACCGTAGCGGAAGGCGTTGAGACTGTGGATCATGTTGATTTCCTGCGCGACGCGGGGTGTGACAGCGTGCAGGGATATTATTTTGCAAAGCCCATGCCCGCGGAGGATTTTTTCTCGCATAACGGGGAAGAAGGACAGGAAAAAAACCAAGAAAAAAATCAATAACAGAAAAACCGCATAAGAACGGCCTTTCGTTTGAAGGGGCGTTTTTGTTTTGAAAAATTGGAGAAAAATGATATTGAAATCCGGCAGGCTTTGTGATAGATTATTAAAACAGCGGTGAAATCAAAAGCGCTTATATGTAAGAAAGTACGGTGGGAAATCATGGTTCAGTTTTCGTTGTTCGGGTTGGCAGATGCAAAACGTTTGACTGGTGAATATATGCCGGTACGCAATGACGCGCAGGGCGATGTTGCGGGGCGTATTGACATGCATCCGATCCATTGGGTGTGGGATGAACCTTTGAGGAGATATACAGAAATGAGCTTTGAACCGATCAGTTACAGGGACTGACAGATAACAATGAAAACATTGCGCATCCTCTAAAGGATGCGTTTTTTGTTTGTATGGCGGCACATTGACAGGGTATGTGAAATCTCTTACAATAATAACATGCTGGAGGAAGCGATATGCGTAAGGCGATCATTGTAGATCAGGACCCGATGGTGTCTTTTTTGATCCGCGGTTATCTGGAACGCGATGATGTTTTTTATGTCGCAGGAGAATTTCATGATGCAAAAAGTGCGCTGACATTTTTGCGTGACAATACCATAGATTTGATGATAATGGATTTTTTTGTGCCGGATTATGACGCTGCCGCGTTGAAGAAAGCGCTACTAAGTGAGGATTGCCGGACGAACGTCATATTGGTGACGGCGTGCAGGGACGCGAGCTCTCTTGCGGAGGCGATGCATCTAGGAGCGGTTGATTACCTGATCAAGCCGTTTTCGTACGAGCGGCTAAAGCAAGCGCTCGGCCGCTATATGGATTATGCGCAGACGATAGACGGCCTGCGGTCCGTTGATCAGGAGACGGTGGATTATTTGCTGCATGCAACGCAACAGCCGGAGGCGCCTGTACAAAAGGGCGTGGGCGGAGTAGAGCAGAAGATCATGGCATATATTGAAGAAAGGCCGGGACGGGATTTTACCGTGAAAGAGCTTGCAGACCGGCTGGGAAGTTCGGTTGTGACGGTGAGGCGATATTTAAAACGCCTGCAGGAGGCGGGACGCGTGATTGCGGACATCGATTACCGCACGGGCGGACATCCGCGTATCAGATACCGTTTGCCGTGACCGGGAGGAAAAAGGGATGAAAACAAGGGAACCCGCATATTATGAAAATGGCGGCCCTAATAACCTGCTGATCGACCTCGACAAGGCGCGCAGCGTGCTTGAAGTTGTGATTGAAGCGTCGTACGACGGGATATATATTACCGATGGCAACGCCAATACATTGATGGTCAATACGTCTTATGAGATCATTTCAGGGCTAAAGCGCGAGCAGGTGGTTGGCAAAAATATGCGCGATCTGGTGGCGCACGACATCATTAACCAGTCGGGGACGCTGGAGGCGATCCGCACGCGACAGAGCATAACACTCGAGCAGGAATTCCAGACGGGCAAGCGCGCGGTCATCACGAGCACGCCCACGCTTGACGATACAGGCGAGGTCGTGATGGTCATGACGAACGTACGCGACATCACGGAGCTGCACGAGCTGCGTATGCAACTGCGCGAAAATGAAGCGAATGTATCTGAGCTGGAGGCAATGCGCCGGGAGCTTCTAGGGGATAGCGAGCTTATTGTGCGCGACAATTCGATGGTCGCCATGATGAAGATGGTTGATCGGGTATGCAAGCTGGACACGACTGTCCTGCTGACGGGGGAAACAGGCGTTGGCAAAGACAGGATCGCGTCTTATATTTATAAGGAAAGCAACCGTGCAAAGGAGCGCTTTATCAAGGTGAACTGCGGGGCGATCCCCGCTACTCTTATTGAAAGCGAGCTTTTTGGGTATGAGCGCGGCGCGTTTACAGGAGCAAACAAAGAAGGCAAGATGGGACTCTTTGAGGTGGCTGACAACGGAACGATCTTTTTAGACGAGATCGGCGAGCTGCCGCTGGAAATGCAGGTAAAGCTTCTGCGCGTATTGCAGGAAGGCGAGATCGAGCGGATCGGCTCTAATAAACCGACCAAGGTGGACGTGCGCGTGATCGCGGCGACGAACAGGAATTTAGAGGAGATGCTCAAGGAAAAGACGTTCCGTGCAGACCTTTTTTATCGCCTCAACGTTTTTCCGGTGACCATCCCACCGCTGCGGGAGAGACCGGGGGACATTTTGTCGCTTGCACAGCGTTTTTTAGAAGAACTGAACCATAAATACGGGATGAAAAAGCGGCTTACGCCTGCGGCGGAGGACGTATTGCTGCAATACCGCTGGCCGGGCAATGTACGTGAGCTCAAGAATGTTGTGGAACGCGCGATGATCATGAGCAGTACGGACGAAGTTATGGTGGGAAACCTGTTTTTGCACGTGGCATCGGCCGAAGCACAGCTTTTATCGAGCGGGGAAGGCATCGATTTGAAATCGGCCGTGGAGCGTATGGAGCTTGACTATATCAACCATGCGTACCAGCGCTGGGGAAATGTACGCGACGCGGCAAAAAGCCTTGGCATGGACGCGGCGACATTTGTACGCAAGCGGAAAAAATATCAAGAGAAGCATACTGCGTTGCAAAAATGAAACGTGTTGCAAAAATGAAACGAATGAAATGGATTTGTTCCTGTAATACGATAATTGCAGGATAAAAGCAGAAAGGTTTTGCCGAAAAAGCGCAATTTGTTGCAAGAATGAAACGAATTGCGCTTTTTTAGTTCCTTTTTAGGATAAATACGAAAAAATAAAAGAAATAGCAGACCTCAAAAGCGAGAATAGCATGTTTTTTTGAACTTTTTTTTAATTTGTGCAAAGAAAAGCTGAAAAGCAGTGCGTTTTTTTGAAAATTGTGATATATTTAACATGACTTGGCACGATTTTTGCATATAATTATAGTGAAGGTGTTTTTATGGGGAAAGACTGCCGGAATATTTAGACAGTCGATCAAATTGATGTAAGAATAGAAAGGAAACAAAATTATGGCACTTATGACTGGTGAAGAATACATCGAAAGTATTCGCAAAATCAATATGGAAGTTTATATGTTTGGGGAGAAGATCGAAAATCCTGTGGATGATCCGATCCTGCGTCCTTCGCTCAATTCGGTTCGCATGACATATGATTTGGCGCAGATGCCGGAGTATGAAGACCTGATGACCGTTACGTTAGAGGACGGCCGCAAGATCAACCGCTTCACAAACATTCACAGAAATACAGACGACCTGATCAAGAAGGTCAAAATGCAGAGGCTGTTAGGCCAGAAGACGGCGGCATGTTTCCAGCGCTGCGTTGGTATGGATGCTTTCAACGCTGTTTATAGCACGACGTTTGAAACAGACAAGGCGTGCGGAACAAATTATCACGAGAACTTTTTGAACTTTATGAAATATTGCCAGGACAACGATCTGACGATCGACGGCGCGATGACAGACCCCAAAGGCGACCGTTCGCTGGCTCCTCATGCGCAGGCCGATCCGGATATGTATCTGCGTGTTGTTGAAAGACGCCCGGACGGTATCGTCGTTCGCGGTGCAAAAGCACACCAGACCGGTATGCTCAACTCGCATGAAGTGATCGTTATGCCTACGATCGCAATGCGTGAAGAAGACAAAGACTATGCGGTTGCTTTTTCAGTGCCGCTGGACGCGCCCGGACTGTTCATGATCATTGGCCGCCAGTCGTGCGACACGCGTAAACTGGAAGGCAGCGAGCTTGATGTAGGAAATGCAGAATTCGGCGGCGTGGAAGCGCTGACGATCTTTGAAGATGTGTTTGTTCCCAACGACCGTATTTTCCTCAATGGCGAAGTGGAATTCGCTGGGATGATGGTAGAACGCTTTGCAGGATATCACCGCCAGAGCTATGGTGGATGTAAAGTCGGCGTGGGCGACGTGCTCATCGGCGCTGCTGCGGTTGCCGCCGATTACAACGGTGCTGCAAAGGCTTCGCACGTCAAGGACAAACTGATTGAGATGACGCATTTAAATGAAACGCTTTATGCGTGCGGTATCGCCTGCAGCGCAGAGGGAAACCAGACGGAGTCGGGTAACTACATGATCGACCTGCTGCTCGCAAACGTATGTAAGCAGAACGTGACGCGCTTCCCGTACGAGATCGTTCGTCTGGCAGAAGACATCGCGGGCGGCATCATGGTCACGGCTCCTTCCGAGAAGGATTTCCGCGACCCGAAGCTGGGCAAATATGTTGAAAAATACTTGAAGGGCATTGATAGTGTATCGACGGAGAACCGTCTGCGCATCCTGCGCCTGATCGAGAATCTGGCGCTCGGCACGGCGGCGGTCGGTTACCGTACGGAATCCATGCATGGCGCGGGCAGCCCGCAGGCACAGCGCATCATGATCGCGCGTCAGGGTAACCTTGCAATGAAGAAGGAACTGGCGAAGACGATCGCACATATCAAAGAATAATAAGAGGAAGGGAAAAGCAGAGGGAACGGTTGATGCAAAAGGAATTGCTTGAAAGAATCGAACAGGTCTTACGTGAACGTGTACGCCCGTCGATGGGCGAGCACCAGGGGGATATCGAAATAGTCGATGTCTCGGATGGCGTTCTTAAGGTGCGTTTTTTAGGCAAATGCAGCAATTGTCCTTCTGCCTCTCTGACTCTGGAATCGATCGTTGCTGAGGCAGTCAAAGAGGAAGTCCCCGAGATCAGGGATGTGGTGCTTGTGACGGGGGTAAGCGACGAAACGTGGGACATGGCGCGCAGTATCCTAGCGAAGAAAAGAGCTGAGCGGGGGAAGCAATGACGATCGGGATCAAGTATTGCGGCGGATGTAACCAGCGCTACGAACGTACGCACATCGTACGTGATCTGAAGCGGGATTTCCCGCGGAGTGAGATCGTACCGGCGGGCGAAGACATCGATTATGCTGTTGTTATTTGCGGCTGTATGAGCGCATGCGCCCTGCACGATACTCTTGAGGGCCGGTATGGCAAAACCATCATCACAGAGCAAGGCGATTATGCGCAATTAAAGCAGGAGCTAATGCGCATTGAAAATAAAATAGAGCCAAAGAACTGACGAAAAACAGGAGGACGCGATGGATTGGAAGGAAATATATAAATCAAGACTGACGACCGCGGAGCAGGCGGTGAAGAAGATCAAGTCCGGTGACCGCATCGTGATCGCGCATGCAACGGGAGAGCCGGTGCACGTGACGGATGCGTTGGTCGCAAACGCGCAGGCGTACGAAAATGTCGAGATCATCCACATGGTATCGATGGGGAAATCCGCTTATTGCGCACCGGGGATGGAAAAGCATTTCCGCCACAATTCGTTCTTTATTGGAGGAACGACGCGTGCGGCATGCGCGGAAGGCCGCGCAGATATCACACCCGTTTACTTTTCGAAGGAACCGGAACTTCTGCGCACCAATTGCAAGCCGGATGCGGCGCTTGTACAAGTGACACCGCCGGACGAGCACGGTTTTGTAAGTCTTGGTATTTCCGTCGATTATACGATGGAAGCGGTGAAGCAGGCAGGAGTAGTCATTGCGCAGGTCAACAAATATATGCCGCGCATCCATGGCGATTCGTTTGTACATGTTTCTGAAATATCAGACTTCGTAGAATTTGACGAACCGATCTTAGAGCTTCCGAACCCGAAGATCACAGATGTGGAACGCGAGATCGGCAGACACTGTGCGTCGCTCATCAGTGACGGCGATTGTTTGCAACTGGGGATCGGCGCGATCCCGGACGCTGTGCTTTTGTTTTTAAAGGATAAAAAAGACCTGGGCATCCACAGTGAGATGATCTCTGACGGCGTGGTAGAGCTTGTGGAAGCGGGCGTGATCACCAACAAGAAGAAAAACCTGCACCCCGGCAAGAGTATCCTGACCTTTGCGATGGGGACGCGCAGGCTATACGATTATCTGAATGACAATCCGGCGGTAGGAATCTACCCGGTGGACTATGTGAACGATCCGCTTGTGATCGCCCAAAACGACAATATGGTTTCCATCAACTCCTGCGTGCAGGTCGATTTGATGGGGCAGGTCGTTTCTACATCTGTCGGCCCCAAACAGATTTCCGGCGTGGGCGGTCAGGTCGATTTTGTCCGCGGCGCGACAATGAGCAAAAACGGCAGGAGCATTATGGCGATGCCTTCGACAGCCGCCAAGGGCGCGGTATCCAAGATCGTTAGCCTGATCGACGAGGGAGCGGCGGTAACTACATCGCGTTATGACGTACAGTATGTTGTGACGGAGTACGGTATCGCAGACCTGAAAGGTGTTACCCTGCGTGAACGCGCAGTACGCCTCATCCGTATCGCACATCCGGATTTCCGGCCGCAGCTCATAGAGTCTTTCGAAAAGAAGTTTTGCTGTAAATACGACGACCAAGACTAAAGGGGGTCAAATACTATGAAAGAATTATCGATCAAACCGCAGATTTTCTCGTTTGACACATGCAAGGAATTCTGCGAAGCGTATCAGATCGGCGAGGGAGACCTCATCATCACCAACGAATATATCTTCAATCCATATTTCACGGAGTTGGGTATCAAGGCTGAGGTGCTCTATCAGGAAAAATACGGCATGGGCGAGCCGTCCGACGAAATGGCGGAAGCAATGTATGCCGACATGAAGGGCGACTATAAGCGCATCATTGCGATCGGCGGTGGTACGATCATCGACATTTCCAAGATATTTGCTTTGAAAAATGTCAGCCCGATCCTCGATCTTTATGATGGGAAAGCGGAGATCATCAAGGATAAGGAGCTGGTGCTTGTACCTACGACATGCGGCACGGGCAGTGAGGTGACAAACCTTTCTATTCTGGAATTAAAGAGCCGTCATACAAAGCTTGGCCTTGCGCTTGACGAAATGTACGCAGACAGCGCTGTCATGGTTCCGGAGCTTTTAAAGGGGCTGCCGTTCAAGTTCTTCGCGACAAGCTCTATCGATGCGCTCATACATGCGCTTGAATCCAGCCTGTCGCCTGAGGCAACACCTTATACGGAGCTGTTTGGCTACGAAGCGATCAAAATGATCCTCACCGGCTATAAAGAGATCGCAAAGAACGGCGAGGACGCGCGTATGCCGCTCTTAAAGGATTTCCTGATTGCCAGCAACTATGCGGGCATCGCTTTTGGCAACGCGGGCTGCGCTGCTGTACACGCAATGAGCTATCCGCTGGGCGGTACCTATCATGTTCCGCACGGCGAAGCGAATTATGCGCTGCTGATTGGCGTGTTCAAGGCGTATATCGAGCTTGACCCGAATGGCAAGATCAGAAAACTGAACCAGTTTATTGCCGACATCCTCGGCTGCAAAGAGGACGTGGTATACGACGAGCTGGAAAAGCTGCTGAACCAGATCATCCTGTGCAAGCCGCTGCATGAATATGGTGTAACGAAGGAAGACCTTGACGTGTTTACAGATACGGTCATGACAAAGCAGGGCCGCTTGATGGCGCGTAATTATGCAACGCTTGACAGGGATAAGGTATACGAGATATATAGCAAGCTCTATTGATTGGGAGAGTATTTTTATGTATCGGATGACGGTGCTGAAAAATGAATTGGGCGGGCTTGCCCGCCGCACACAGGCAGACGTAGGCGACAAAAGGTTCATGATTGAGGTTACGCCGCTCTTTGAGGGTATGGGAGCGTAAAAACTTATCAGGAACCCGGTCGACCTGTTGGTCGTGGATGTATGTACGAAACCCGCGGAAGGGCTTGCGTTGATGCGTGCCGTGCGCCTTGCGGGCGTGCACACGGAGATGATCGCCTACATTGCAAGGGGCGACCGTGATACGCTGAAGGCTGTACTGAAGCTGGGCGTGCTTGATTGCCTTGTCGATCCGCTGGATACGGATCGCTTTAATCAGGCAATCGAACGGTTTTTGTACCGCGTACAGCTGAAAAACGAACGCGA
>NZ_JAYFPU010000172.1:0-7222 GCF_034927525.1 Christensenella sp. | reverse complement strand
GCAGGTTATCAAAAGAAATCTTTTCCCATTCGCTGTTCTGCGAGAAGCCCGCGGCATTATAGCGTCCTGTGGTCGATCCTGCCGCCCGCAAGCAATAGGTTACAAGTCCTGAGCAGTCAAACGTATTTGGCCCTTGTGCACCCCAGACATATTTACAACCAAGCTTTTCCGCAGCGGAGTTGATAAACGCATCGATGTTCCCCTTGCGCTGTACCGCATTCTTCATCTCTTCCGTGGGTTCTGCATCAGGCGAATAAATGAGATTTAACGTCATTTCGCCCGTCTTACCGTCAACGCCCAAGTCGTTTCGCGATTGAAAAGCTTTGACCGCGGCGATCGTATCCGTTCCATAATACCCGGACACCGTTCCAAGGTAACCAAGCTCCTGTAGCCTGCTCTGCAAACTCTGAACATCTTCGCCCTCTGTCCCCTGCAAAAGCGTATACGGCTTTGCATCCTCAGAATATATCTGCGCCAATGTCAGCGGCCCGGCTACGCCATCCTGTTCAAGTCCCTGCTGCCTCTGGAAATACTGCACCGCCAGATTGGTTGCGGGGCCAAAATAGTTGGTCGTTTCGTCGATCTGCAAAAAGCCCAGATCCATCAAACGCTGCTGCAGCTTCGCGACCTCCTCGCTCTCCATACCCTCTTTGAGCGTCGGGTCGGGCGTAGGCTCCGGGGTCGGTTCAGGTGTCGGGTCGGGCGTAGGTTCTGCCGCCTGCACGCCCTCCGCTCCCTGCGAAGCAACTGCCTGCTGATCGTCCGATCCAAAAGCCATCGTCGGAAGTCCGCCATTCACAGACAAAACAACAACGACAACTGCCACCGCAACCGCAGCCGTGCCCGCATAAAGTGCAATTTTTTTTGTTTTAGACCACTTCGCAATGTTTGAGAAAAAATCTTTGAATAAATTCTTTACGCGATAAGAACTGAAATTGTTTCTTTTCTTGAAATACTTCTTTTTCATACATACTCCACCAACAGGCATATTTCATTACAAGAATATAACAAAATTGTGTCTTTTGATATTATACACCAAACAACGTCGTTTGTGTACTCCCCAAAAACAAAAGAAAACCGCACCCCTGATAAAAGATGCGGCCGTCTGCAGCCTGTTATTTCACAAACTCTATTTCCCTGATACGCTGCGGATCGATACGGTTCAGTATAGCGATTTCGTCGACCGTCGGCGCTGGCGTCACCCCCACCGCATTTCTCGAAAGCGGAAACGCTGTGTTTTCCTGCACATTTTCAAACGTCGTAGTCGGGTGCACCGTATCGAGCTCCAGCTTTCCCTCACGGAAGCGGAACACACACAAGGGCGTTACGATCTTATCGATATTTCCTCGTGTGGTAACAAAGTCCACTTTTTCTACAAAGGTACGCGCATCATGCTTGGTGCGCCAGATGATCGCACGCTTGGCCGTCGGGATCAGCACCGCGCTGCCTGCCCCGCCGGGCATACGCACCTTGGGACGCTTGTAATCGCCAATCACCGAAGCGTTCACATTTCCGTTCACATCAAACTGTATCCCGCTCAAAAACGCAACATCAAGCCCACCGCGCATAGAAAGGTCAAATACATCCTGCAGCGGAAACATAGCCTGCGCATCCTCACACAGCTCACTGCCCGCACTCGTATACTCTTTTATCTTGATCACGTCCGGGTCGACACCGCCCGGAATATTCAAGTAGACCGCCTCCGGCGCATGCATGCTTTTCGCAAGCAGCAACGCAAACATAGGCATATGGGAAGAAACGCCGTGAAAAACAGTTTCTTTGTTTTGAATGAGCCGAGCCATCGCGCAGATCATCATATCTGCCGCCGTATACTCCCGGGCCGGTTCGCTTATTCTGTCAACCATCAGTAAACCTCCCTCGAGACATTGTCCGCATATTCATACGACTTGAGCCATCCGTCAAGCTCCTCGTCTGTTTTGAGCGCCTTGAATTTTTCGATCTCCCGCCCGTCGATATCATAACACGGGTAACACGAGCACGGTGCCGCCCCCTGCTCGACAGGAACAACAGCACTTACCAAAAAATGCGGGATCGATACCCGTTCGTTCTCACGCCTGATCTGTGAGGTCGGCACGATCTTCTCCGCCGTAACGATCACCTTGCGCGAAGCCTTCGCCATCAGCACGTCCTCAAACAAAGGAGGAGTAATGACCGCATTGCCAAGCTCGTCCGCTTCTTCCACATGCAAAATGCACACATCCGGCACGATTGCTCGTACGACCGTCACCCCCTGCCCCGAAAACGGGTCGGTAATCTTCGTAAAATAGTCGTTTTGTTCGATCAGGTCGCTTACCACAAGCCCTTTCACAGGCATAAAAGGTATGCCCGCCTGCGCAGCGCGCAAAGCGGATATCACCGTATAACACGCGTGCTCGTTCGCCTGCACATCGCCATTTTGCACCGCATAGCGGTAATGGTTTGCAAGCGAATATTTGGATTCATAACTAACAAATCCCGCATCCACACTTTGCACGCATCCGGCAAAGCATAACAGGTCGACATCCATCGCCCCCGCAGTCTTAACGATCTTCAAACCTTTTTTCTTCTGTCGGGCAATCTCGCGCACCAGCGCCATCGGCGCGCGGTGCAGCACATTACCGCCTATTGCAAGAATACTGCCGTCCTCGATCAGCATGGCAGCTTCTTTTAATTTCATTATTTTTCCCACAATATACCTCGATTATTTTGCTGCGTTACACGCGATTTGTATCGCGTCCCATACGCCTGCGTATGGCGGCGAATAGATCAGATCCACCATACCAAGCTGCTTTGTCGTCATATTCGCGTTGATCGCTACCACAAACACATCCGTCCGCAGCGCCGCACCGTCTTTTCCGGCAAGCTGTGCACCCAATATGCGCATGCTCGGCTTTTCATAGATCACCTTAATATAGAGCGGCTCCATGCCCGGAAAATATGCCGGATGGTTTCTTCCCTCAATGGTTACGCTGCCCACCGTATATCCCATGTCGATCGCCTCACGCTCTCCAAGGCCTGTGCGTCCCAGCTCGATGTCACACACCTTAAGCGCAGCAGAACTGGTCATGCCGACAAATACATCGTGTCCGCCGCAAATATTCGTCCCTGCGATCCGTCCGCACTTATTGGCCGCAGTCCCGAGCGGCAAATAGACATTTTTCTGTTTGACCAGGTCATAGACCATTGCGCAGTCCCCCGCGGAAAAGATATCCGGATTTGAAGTGCGCATCTCGCGGTCTACGATCACCGCGCCGTTTCTCTCAAGCGCCACATCCGTACCTTCAAGAAATTGTGTGTTCGGGCGAACGCCGGCAGAAACAACGACGAGGTCTGCTACATAACTTCCCTTGTCCGTCACTACCTCATTGACGCTTTCCGTCCCCTTGAATTCCATCACCTTTTCGCCGGTACGTACATCGATGCCCTTATCTTTCAGCTCATTCATCGCCACGGCAGTGATCTCGTCGTCAAAAGGCGCTAAAATCTTGTCGGTCGCTTCGATGCACACCACGTTCTTCTTCAAAGCATGCATTGCCTCCGCGACTTCAATACCAATATAGCCGCCGCCCACAACAACAACGTTCTGTATACCGTATCCAGTCATTACTTCCTTTAAAAGCAGACCGTCTTCCATCGTTTTTAATACATAAATACCTTTTTTATCGATACCTAAAATCGGTGGTCTTACGGCACCCGCACCCGTACCGACCATCAGCTTATCATACGTATCCTTAAAGGTCTCCCCGGTCTTCAGGTTTCTCGTCGTCACAACCTTGTTTTGCGTATCAACTGCAATGATCTCGTGATGTAAAAAAGTACTGATGCCCATTCCTTCAAATTCCGCGCGCGTGCGTGCGATCATTTTAGTATGGTCGTCGTTGTATCCTGCTACATAATAAGAAAGGCCGCACGCTCCGTAAGAAAGATAGCCGCCCTTTTCATATACGATTACCTGTGCGTCCTTTTGTGTCCGTATAATTTTAGAAGCGGCGGACATTCCTGCCGCCACTCCTCCTGCTATAATAACCTTCAACCCGTGTTCCTCCTGATTTCAGAAACAGTGCTTACCTTAATTTTTCCAATATTTCTCTCGTCACCTGATCTACCAGATGATCGATCTCCGAGCTCGCGGGCTGTGGTGCCGGCTGTGCCGCTTCCGCATTCCCGCCATATATCGTTTTGCTCTTATCTCCGCCGCACTGGCAGCCGCCGATCGGCCCCGACGCAGGAATAACATCCTTATCGTTTGTCGTCTGTACCGCACAAGCCGGCACGCCGCCGCCGTGGATACCAAGCTTGGCGCGCGTTTCGAGAAGCGGTGCGATCTGCTCACAGCTTAGCGGATTTGCTTTGCCGATAATATTTCCCGTATACATCATAATCGTAGCATAATATTCCACCGATTCCAGTCTGTAAAACGCCTGCATCAGGCTTGATCCCCATGTAAGCGCGCCGTGGTTCGCGAGCAATACCGCGTTATAATCGCGGCAGAACGGCGCAATAGAATCCGGCACCTCATTGGTGCCCGGCGTTGCATATTTTGCGATCGGAATACTTCCCAGCCCCATGATCGCCTCTGTCAAGATTGGTTGGTCAAGGCCAATACCTGCGATCGCAAACGAAGTAGCCACCGGCGGATGCGCGTGCGTCACCGCCATGATTTCCGGATTCTCCTTATATGCACGAATATGCATTTTCACTTCCGAAGAAGGTTTGTATTTGCTGTCGCCAGACAAAATTTCGCCATCTAGTGTCATTTTTACGATCATATCCTGATCCATAAAACCTTTGGATACACCTGTCGGTGTCGTCAATATCACATCCGGAGCGATCTTGCAGCTGATGTTTCCATCATTTGCCGCCACAAAACCTTTCTGATACATCCTTCTTCCAATTTCCAAAATCTCTTCTTTCGCTTCAAAAACCGAAGGGAAATTCGCCATGTTCGTTTACCTCGTTTGCAAAAATATTAAAATTCAGTGACTGATTATGTTGTTTTACTGCCAGAGCACAAATCCTGTAAAAGTTCTTTGTTTGATACTATTATAGTACATTTATTTATGTAAGCTGTCAATAAAAAACGCCTCATTTTTCTGTGTTTATACAATATTTTTTTCTGTTTATTTGGTTTTAGTTGATTTTTTATCTAGAAAACAAAATTATTTTCCCTTTTTTCCTTTACAAGCGCAACAAATTTCGTATAATTATAGTATAGAAATCATATTAGGAGTATACCAATGCTTGCATTAACCAGAAAAAACCAGATACGTGAGCTGATACTGGAAAAGAAAAACGTCACCGTTTCAGAGCTTGCCAAACAATTTTCCGTTACAGAGGAAACGATCCGCCGTGATCTGAAGTCCTTAGAGGAATCCGGCGTGCTGATCCGTACCTATGGCGGCGCGTTCATACAGGAAGGCGTTGTAAACGAAATCAAGATGTCTCTGCGCGAAAACATACTGGTGCCCAACAAACAAAAAATAGCTAAGAAATGTGTCGAATTTATTCATAATGGGGATACCATCACTTTAGATGCGTCAACAACAGCCTTCCATATCTGCAACGAGATCAAGCATATGCGGCTGACGGTGCTTACCGATTCCTTGAAGATCATTAATTTTCTTGCGGATTATGTCAACATCAACCTGATTGCGACTGGCGGTACCCTGCAGCACAACTACCATAGCTTTATCGGCAAAACGGCTCGACAGACCATCCGTGAATACTATGTAGATAAGGTGTTCGTTTCCTGCCGTTCGCTCGATATGACACACGGCATCACTGAAGCGGGTGAAGATATCGCGGCGATACGCAAGTTGCTCATCGAGCGCGCAAACAAGGTTTTTTTGATTGCAGACCACTCAAAATTCGATAAAGTATCTTTTGTCAGCATCTGTGATTTTGACAAAATCGATTCCATCATCGTGGACGAGCCGCTTTCTTCCGAGTGGCACGAATTTTTGGCGGAACATGAAGTCAACCTCTACGAATGCGAATAGTCAAACCTTTACAGACCCCTGCATCATAAAATGCAGGGGTTTTTTGTACTTGCGAATAAAGACGGTACTGCCATGGTGGCCATACCGTCTTTATTCTGCTGTATCATATGTTTTTGGAGGATTCAAAAACAAATTCTATTTCTTGGCAGCTGCTTCTTTTTTCCTGAATATCTCTTTTAACGATTCTTCAAACGGCGCATAAGCGATCCCATACTCCGTAATGATCCCAGTGATATTCTGTGCGTCTGTTACGTCAAATGCCGGATAGAATACTTTAACGCCTTCGGGCGCCATTCTCTTTTCATACCACATCTCCGTCACTTCTTCTGCCGGACGCAGCTCGATGTGGATGTCGTCGCCGCTCTCACAGTTCATGTCGATCGTCGATGTGGGCGCGCATACATAGAACGGAATGTCGTAATACTTTGCTGCCATAGCAACATATGAAGTTCCAATCTTATTCGCTGTATCGCCATTCTTCGCCACGCGGTCGCAGCCTACAAACACAGCATCCACCCAGCCTTTTTTCATAACGGACGGAGCCATATTATCGCAGATCAGCGTCGTATCGATGCCCGATTCGTGAAGCTCATAAGACGTCAGTCTTGCCCCCTGCAAAAGCGGGCGCGTCTCGTCGCAGAACACACGGAAGTTATATCCCTTCTCATGTCCCAGATACATCGGTGCTGTAGCCGTACCATATTTACTGGTCGCAAGCTGTCCTGCGTTGCAATGCGTAAGCAGACCCATTTCCGGCTTTAAGAGCGACAGTCCATATTCACCGATGGTCTTGCAGACCCATGTGTCTTCTTCTTTGATCGCTACCGCCTGCTGATGCAGTATCTCCTTGATTTCCGCAACAGATTTGTCCTTGTTCGCTCGCACGACGTCGTCCATACGGTTAAGTGCCCACGAGAGGTTTACCGCTGTCGGGCGCGCAGAATCCAGATACTCCTTTGCTTTTACAAACTGTGCATAAAAGTCGTCAAAGCTGTCAGCCTGTATTTCCTTTGCAGCCAGATAGATGCCGATTGCCGCCGCCACGCCGATCGCCGGGGCTCCTCTCACCTGCAGCAGGTATATCGCGTCCCAAATACTTTTTTGATCTTTCAAATGCAGGATTTCCGTATTATACGGAAGCTGCGTCTGGTCAATGATCACCAGCGCACTGTCTTGATCGTCCAGTGCAACGGTATCATAATCCATAATGCTTTGCTTCATTC
>NZ_JAYFPU010000206.1:0-54387 GCF_034927525.1 Christensenella sp. | reverse complement strand
CATTATTGGAGAAAAACTCAACAGCTCCATTCCCTCGACGCTCGAGGCGATGAGCGCAAAAAACGAAGAGTTTGTAGCCGGCCTTGCCGCGCGCCAGGCGGCAGCGGGCGCACATTATCTCGATATCAACACGGGTATGTGCGAAAACGAGGAAGAAACGCTTGTGTGGGCGGCAAAGCTTGCGCGTCAGGCAGCGCCCGACTGCGGCATCATGGCGGATTCCACCAACCCAAAAGCGCTTGCGTATCTGTTTGAACAGGTGGAGCTCAAAAATGCTATTATCAATTCCGTGACGCTGGAGGACGAGCGTATGCAGGGCGTGCTTCCGCTTGTAAAGCAGTATAAGACGGGTATCGTAGCCATGCCGCTCGATGGGGACGGCATACCCAAAACAGCGGAGCGCAGGGTGAGCAACGCGCAAAAGCTGATCGAAATACTGCGCAAGGAAGGCGTTTCGGACAGCGATATCTATGTGGATATCGTGGTGGAAGCGGCTGCGACGGGCTGGGACGCGCCCAAAGAAGCGCTCACAGCGACGCGCATCCTGCGCGAAGCATATCCGGACGTGCACCTTCTTGCCGGGCTTTCCAACATTTCGTTCGGGCTGCCTAAGCGCGGCATCATTAACCAGGCATTCCTTGCGTGCGCAATGGGCGAGGGCATGGACGCGCCCATCATGGATATTACAAACAATGCGATGAAGCTCCACCTTTGTGCGACGCAAATGCTTTTGGGGCAAGACGAATACTGTATGAATTATCTGACGGCTTACCGGGAAACGGAAGCGTAGACAACATGGAACTGCGTGCAGAGACGGGATTTTATGGCTGGCTGAAAGAGAGCAAATATTCCATACGGAATATTTGCCTTTTTTCATTGCTGATCGTGCTGCTTTCCCGTTTGCTGCTGTTTTTGCTTTTTTGCGGATATGCCGGCGTTCAGGGAGATACGCGAACGTTTTTGCAGGCACTCAACATCTGGGACGCGGAGTGGTATCAGGGCATCACCACACAGGGATACACGTGGGGCGCTGATTATGGCGGCGGGCTTGTCAACTGGGCGTTCTTCCCATTGTTCAGCCTGATCGTGCGTGGTGCAAACTTTCTGACGGGTCTCGACATCAACATTCTAGGTTTTGTTTTAAATATCCTTTTTCAGGCGGGGGCGCTTGCCCTGCTGATGCGGTATGTACTCGAAACGCGCGGCGCAAATATGCGTCAGGCGGTCGTGCTGTGCGTGCTGTTTTCGCTCGGCTGCTATACGTTTTATTTCGCGAGCTACTATACAGAATCGTTGTATCTCTTTCTGTTTGCGGGCGGACTGCTATTCCTGCACAGACGGCAATATCTATTTGCGGGAATCTTTGGCTTTTTTCTGGCGCTCACAAAAAATACAGGCATTGTGCTGCTGCTTGGTATGCTCATCCAGTTGCTGTACGATCACCGCAAAGGGCAGCATAAGGGCAAGTTAAGAGACGCGATACTGGGTGCGGTGCTCACTGCCGCCGGACTTGTGCTGTTTATGCTTTTTTTGTGGACGCGCACGGGCGACCCGCTGGCGTTCGTGCACGTACAAAGCGCGTGGGAAGGGTCGATCGGCAATCCGTTTGTCACCATTGCGAACGGCTTTGCCTCGGGTAAGGCACGGCAGATCTTTTTTGCCGTCTGCGCGCTCGCGGGACTTGCACTGTGCTGCTTTCTGGTATACAAAAAAAGATACGCGGAAGCGGGCATGGCGTTTGCGCTGCTGCTGATCCCCGTTTCTGTACGCCTGCAATCCATACCGCGCTACATCGCGTGCAACGCTTTGTTCATGCTTGCCTTCACAGACCTGCTTTTTCACATCAATAAAAAGTGGCTCGCGATCACGGCGGTCATAGCGTCCGCAGCGCTGGAATGTGGCCTTGTGTTCCTTTGGTTTGGATCATCAACCCTCCTTTGGTAAGAAAAATGGTAATTTTTACAAAATATTAATGCTTAGGACATACCGATTGATTGAATCCAAGCCTTTTTTATACTATAATAAAATCAATTTCCAATGGAAATTGACCACAGTCAAACAGATAAGGAAAAGGAATGTTCAATAACAATACGGTACAAACGACATCCTACGGGATTTTGAGCGATAAAGTAACAAGCGGTGTGGTGGTGGCGCACCTTTCCGATTTGCACGAAAAGGAATTCGGCATCCGCAACGGCCAGTTGTTCCATAAGGTAGAAAAGCTGATGCCGGATATTATTGCAATCACGGGCGATATGGTAGCGCACGAACACCAAAAAGGGATCGACGCGCGCTACACCAAGCAGTTTGCGCGCACGCTGGCGGGCATTGCCCCGGCCTATTTTGTCACAGGCAACCACGAGCGCAATTTTGATGGACAGATCGAAGATATTATGCAGGAATACGGCGTTACGGTACTGCGGGGCGGAGACCTTAAAAAGGTGCGTGCCGGCGGCAACGAGATCAACATTGCGGGCATGGACGACGTTTCCTTTTCGGGGGTAGACGTTCTCGATTCGGTGGGGGTGTTCTCCCAAACGAGCGGGTTTAATCTTTTCCTTGCCCACAGGCCGGAGTATTATCCGCTGTACCTGCATAAAAATATCGACCTTGTGCTGTCCGGGCATACCCACGCGGGACAGATACGCTTCCCCAAGATCGGCACGTTCGCCATGAGCGGGCAAGGCTTCATGCCCAAGTATGTGCAGGGTGAATTCACGGACGGCATAACGACCATGATCATCAGCCGCGGCCTCGGGTCGAGCGGCTACCCGAAAATCAGGATCAACAATCCGCCGGAGCTGGTTGCGGTATACATCGAGCCAAATCCAAAGGATCTTGCATAAAATTTTTTAGTACGTCAAGGAGTACAAGATGGAGAAGAGACCGTTTGTGACCAAAGAGCAGCTTGATAAGATCGCGGCAAAATATCCAACGCCCTTTCACCTGTACGACGAAAAAGGCATCCGCGAAAACGCGCGGCGTATGAACGAAGCGTTTTCATGGAACAAAGGGTTCAAGGAATATTTTGCGGTCAAGGCGACGCCCAACCCGGTCATCATGAAGATACTGAAAGAAGAAGGCTGCGGCATGGATTGTTCATCCTATACGGAGTTGATGCTGTCGCGCGCGTGCGGCTTTTCCGGGCACGAGATCATGTTTTCTTCAAACGATACGCCGGCGGAGGATTTTCAGCTGGCAAAAGAGATGGGCGTGATCATCAATTTAGACGATCTGACGCACGTGGCGTTTTTAAATGAGGTCGCGGGCATCCCCGAAACGATCTGCTGTCGCTACAACCCGGGCGGGAAATTTCAGACGGCAAACGGCATCATGGACAACCCGGGCGACTCGAAGTATGGCATGACGTACGACCAGATGGTCACCGCCTACCGGGAGCTTATGGTGCTGGGGGCGAAAAAATTCGGTATCCATGCGTTTCTCGCCAGCAACACCCAGACAGAGGACTATTATCCGGAGCTTGCGCGTATCCTGTTCGGGCTCGCGGTCAAACTGCGTGACGAAACAGGTGCGGATATCCGTTTCATCAATTTGTCGGGCGGGGTCGGTATCCCTTACGAACCGACAGGAGAGCCTGTCGATATCTTAAAGGTGGGCGCAGGGGTCAAAGCCGCGTTTGAAGATGTGCTTGTGCCGGCCGGGATGGGCGACGTCGCTATCTTCACAGAGCTTGGACGCTTCATGCTTGGGCCGTACGGCTGCCTGGTCACGCGTGCGATCCATGAAAAACATACTTATAAGGAATACATCGGGGTGGACGCGTGCGCGGCAAACCTGATGCGTCCCGCGATGTACGGGTCTTATCACCACATCACGGTAATGGGCAAGGAAGATGCGCCGCACGACCACAAGTATGATGTAACAGGCGGTCTGTGCGAGAACAACGATAAATTTGCCATCGACCGTATGCTGCCGGAGATCGACAGGGGCGATTTGCTGGTGATCCACGATACGGGCGCACACGGCTTTGCGATGGGTTATAACTACAATGGAAAGCTTCGCAGTGCGGAGGTGCTCTTAAAAGAGGACGGAACGACGCAGCTCATTCGCCGTGCCGAAACGCCGGAAGATTATTTTGCAACATTCGATTTTATGGATTTGTTCAACAAGTAAGAAAAGGCGATCAACAAAATGGATAAGTGGAAAAAACGGGTGTGCATTTTGTGTATGACGGCTGTCATACTCGTTTTGTGCTGCTCGTGCGGCATGCTGTACGATATAGGCGAAAGTGTGCTTGCGCAGCAGACAGAAGCGGCGCCCACCCCCACAAAGCGCCCAAGGCCGCTTCCCACCTTGCCGCAGACAGCAGAAGAAACGCCGCAGCCCGAGGAAACGTATAGCGCGCAGCGTGGCGATGAGGATTTTGAGCTGCTGGTCGATCCGGAAAGTTTGCTTTCCGGCGAAAGCGCGTTGACGCTTCCCGAGGCAGACGCAGACGCATCCTATAGTGTGCAGGCAGACGGAACGTACTTAAAAGAAACGCCGTTCATGGGCAAAGACGGCGGGGTGATCCTCGCCTTTGGCAGCAACGGAAAGAACGATTACGTCAATTATTTTTACAGCGGGGACTTAAAAACCATCACACCGCTGCTGATCGTAAAAGAGTTTACAGCGCTGCTTCATGCAACGCAGCAAAAATACGGGACTGCGAACATCCATCTGTGGTCGTTAAGCCCGACGGGCGATATGATGGATATGGCAATGGTGGGCGAGTTTACACAGGAAGATATCACGGACGCTGTCTTGCGCAACAGGACGGCAGGTTTTCAGTATGCGTGGCGCAGAGTGGGCGACAACATCGTCTATATCACGCTGTTTTTAGACGGACAGGGCAATTATGCCGTTGATTTCGTCTACGACAACACGCAGACAAGTAGTCTTCCCGCCTACGGGATTTGATATGCGGGTGCTTAGCAAATACGTTTTCTGTTTATATATATAGTAGGAAATAAACGGAAAAAAAGGAGTTTTATGGCAAATAAAATTGGAGAAGAGCCGGAGAAAAATAAGCAGGAAATGCCGGAGACGCAGGAGAGCACGCCGCGCAAAAAACGCAGCGGAGTGATTTCGTGGGTCGTTATTGTAATTGCCGCGGTTGTTCTCGTATTTTCTCTGGTGCAATATTTTGATATCAAGAGCGAAGACTGGGCGAGCGAAGGAGCTTATGACAAATTGAAGGAAGTGGCCGCAGCGTCGGCACAGCCAGAGGGGGCAAGTGACGACCCGCGGGACAGAAAGATCGATTTTGCCGCCTTAAAAGCGATCAATGAAGATGTTGTCGGCTGGATATACATGCCTAACACCAAGATCGATTATCCGATCGTGATTGGCAAAGATAACGATTATTATATTTCGCACAATGTGGATAAAACAGAATACCGCGCGGGCGCGATTTTCCTCGATTATCAGAATGCCCCGGATTTTTCTGACCAGAATACGATCATCTATGGACACCGTATGAATGACGGCTCTATGTTTGGAACGCTGAACCAATACGAAAGCGATGCGTTTTTCAGGGAAAACGACACGGTATATGTTTATCTGCAGGATGGCAGCGTGAACGAATATAAGATATTCTCGGCGTATACGGTAAACGAGGTAGACGAAACGTATACCATGGGCTTTGCAAGCGACGAGAATTATGAGCAATACTTAAAAAAAATGCGCGGGCGCTCCCCCTATAAGACGGATGTGGAGCTCAGCGCACAGGATAACATCATAACGCTTTCCACATGTGTAAGAGGACAGGACGAAAACCGCTATGTGGTACAGGCCGTACTGGAAAAATAAGGAGAATGAATGATGCATAAAACAATGAAGATCGAAGGAATGTCTTGTAGCCATTGCTCCGGCCGTGTCGAAATGCTACTGAACCAGCTGGATGGCGTAACTGCCAAGGTCGATTTAGAGGCCAAAACAGCGAGCATTGACGTTGCAGGCGACGTTAGCGACGCGCTGCTCAAAGAAACGGTAGAAAACGCGGGATATCAGGTGATCTCGATCGATTCGTAAAGTTGTTTTGGCGCTTTGCAGCAAGCGAACATGGCAAACGTAATGTATGCGCATGCAATGCCGAGTATTGCGCCTAGCAGGACGTCTGACGGGAAATGTACAAACAAATATACCCGTGAAAAAGAAATAAGAAGCGCGTAGACCGCTGCTGTGGTGCGCGCTTTTTGCTTGGTTAGAAAAAGCATAGTCACCGCGGCAAACGAGGAAGACGTATGCCCGGAAGGAAAGGAATAATCGTCCGGCGGCGAGATCAAAAGCTGCGAAACGCCAAACTGTTCGAACGGCCGCGGCCGCATCACCAGTTCCTTTAAAATCAGATTGCCAAGAATATACGAAAGTCCGATACAAAGAAGCATCATCCATCCGGCCTTGCGCATTTTTTTATCGAGCAGCATTAGAGCGCCGAGAAGCAGCCAAATAAATCCGTTGTCGTTGATCACGGAAAATGCCGGCATCAGTATATTGAGAAAATAACATGAAAAAGAGACCGAAGTCCATAGCAGCATTGCGCGATCCAGATTTTGCAGCATCAAAAGCCCCCGTTTCAAAAGTCTGTGGATATTATATCGTATTCGCCGCATAAAAACAGTAAACATTTTCTAAAGAAATCGACGATCGTATTTTTGATCGTAGACATTGACTTTTAAAGTGTTCTATTATACAATAATAAAGCTTTAAATTTTATAGTCGTGCCAGTAGCTCAGCTGGATAGAGTGCTTGACTACGAATCAAGAGGTCGGGGGTTCGAATCCCTTCTGGCACACCAGACCATCTAAAATCCGAACCCCTTTCTGGGGGCTCGGATTTGTTTTATATTTTTAGCAAAGTATTTGAATGGATTACACCTTTTGAATCGTATGTATAGTGAAACTAAATTCACGGAGGTGTGATAAAATGAGAAGAAAGACTAAAGTGATCGTTTGTATTGCCGTGGTGCTTTGCATCGTGCTGGCGGCAGGGACAGCCTTTGCCGCGTCGCACAGGGGCGGCAGGAACGGCGGCGGAAAGGGACAAAATGCAGGGACATCACAATCAGTGCCGCAGAAAACACAATGTACCTATCCAGATTGTCCTAGGCTTACAGGTGAGGCGGGTGCTTGCGCCAATGAAAATTGCAGATACTATCAGGATTGCCCCAACGAGGAATGTCCGCGGTTGAATGGTGGGGAATGCATCTATAATGATTGCCCGTTCAATGGTGAGAGGCCTCAAGACGGAACGGGGAGTCAAACAGGCAATAAGAATGCAGGCAGTCAAAACTCTGGAAACACGGGCGGCAATGGTACAGGTAACGGCACCCGTGGAGGTCACCATGGTGGGCGGCACCACTAAACAAGGTATTTATGCGCAGCGAAGCAGATATTGTGAAAACGATACAAACCTATTCTGACAATATTCGCAGAATCTGCTTCGTGTATCTTAAAAACGATGCGGATACAGAAGACGTCTTTCAGGACGTCTTCTTAAAATATGCACAATGCAAACAGAACTTTGAAAATGAAAACCATGTCAGGGCGTGGCTGATCCGTGTATGTATCAATCGGTGTAAGGATGTGTTAAAGAACTCCGCCCGCAGGAATACTTCAATTGACGAACTGCATTTCCTGCCGTCCACTGTTTTGGATGATAACAGGGAAACATTGGAAGCGGTTTTGGCGCTTCCGCAAAAATTCAGGACAGTCGTCTACCTGCATTATTATGAGGGATATACCGCGCCGGAAATATCCAGATTGATCCGAAAAAACATAAACACGGTCTATACATGGCTGGGACGCGCAAGGGAAAAATTAAAACAGATGCTGGGAGGTGAGCTGGGTGAATAGAATAAAAGATGCTTTTTCTGAAATCAAGGCCGAAGATGAGTTGGTTCAAAAGACAATAGAAGCTGTCACAAGAAAAACAACACAGAGAAAACCCCGCTCATTTGGGCGTGCTTTGGGAATTGTTGCTGGAGTAGCCTGCGCCTTCGTGCTAATGGTAGTTGGAGGTGTACTGTACACATCACAAACAGCTTATATTAGCATAGACGTGAATCCCAGTATCGAACTTTCTGTGAACAGGTTTGATCGAGTTGTGGATGCTGTCGCAAAAAACGAGGATGGGGAAGCCGTCCTTTCCGGGATTAAAATACAAAACTTAAAATATACTGATGCGCTCAATCTAATTATAGGTTCAGAACAAAAACTTGGGTATTTGCAAGATGGCTCGGATATTGTATTTGCCGTGCAAAGCAACGATGGGATACAACAGAAAACCCTTTTACAACAATCTGAAAGCTACGCAGAAAATGCTGTTGGGCTACAAAACACCGCTTGCTATGCCGTGAACGGCGATGAGTGGAACGAAGCACACCAACACGGTATATCCCCCGGGAAGTACAAGGCAATTCAGGAATTGCAGGAGTACGATTCGACTGTTACGGTTGAGGAATACGCCCACCATAGCACAAGAGAAATACGGCAGGAAATACGGCATCATCAGGATGGAAATGCGAATCAGGATTTGGATAATGCACAAGGACAGGGCAACGGAGATGGTCAAGGACAAGGCAGTGGGGGCGGTCAGGGAAATGGCAATGGTAACGATGGCAATCATGGGAATGGAAATTACAATGGAAATGGACACGGCTCAGGCGGGAATGGCGCAAAGCATGAATAGGTCATGAAGCGGCACTTACTGTTCATTAACAGTGAAACAAGACAAAACGCATAATAGAGGCATTTTTATATGTTCGGCACACCAAGAATAGCCCCCACCGGCAAGGTGAATTTACCTGGAGGGCAAAGAGAAGGCACCCTGGGGTTGATTCATGCAAGGGCGAGCCGAAGGCGAAGCGCGCGCAATCTCTTCTGGCACATTAACTATCTCTACCCATCAACCAATCGACAGATACATTCAAAATATTTGCAAGTGCATTCAGTTCTAAATCCGATTCAGGTCGTTTCTGACCTTCTAACAGTGAAAGAGCGGGGACACTAATATCAATTCCGACAGTTTGAAGTTTGCTTAAAAGTTCCACTTGCTTTATCCCAAGTTCTTTTCGCGCGATTGTTACCCGTGCGCCAATCATATTGCGATCACCAAGCGGCAGTTTCCTTGTTTTCATAGCGTGCTCCTTGTTTAAAAGGGCAAATAAAAATCGAATGATACTTTCAAGCGCGAACCGAAGTGTTCAGCCCTGTTATTTATCTTAACAATGCGTCCGTCGATACCTGAAAGCATTCCGCCAACATTTTAATTTCAATATCCGTGACAAACCGCTCCCCAAGCTCTACCCTACGAATAAAATGATTATCCACATCATATCCGGCCAGTTGTAATTTTTTCGCTAAAGCCCTTTGAGAAAGCGGCGGATTATAGTTTTCGCGTAAGCGTTTTACATTTTTTCCACAGAGATTATTTGTGCCATCTGGGGCTTTTATTTTAAACATATTTGCCTCTTTTTTGTTGAATAGTATTTACCATGACTTGATTCTAATGTATAAGTATCCTGACGGTGTTTAACACTATTCAACGCGAGGTAAAAAATGAATGATACTTTCCTCCATCGAAGCTGATCTATCTTTTTGAATCAGGAATATATGAATCGTTCAGCGAACCGGAACTGGTGGCTCAGAATGACAGGATCGCATGCGCGGACAAACGATTCGCGCGATATTATAATGAAGCAGAACAAATTTTTTTGCATCCCTAAATATAAGGCTGTAAATACGGACATCTACAATTTTTTTTGTTGGATACAAAGCGGGAAACAGGTATAATAAAATTTACTTGCGATTTAAAGCAAAATCTTTTTATAATCGTTAGATTTCGACAAAAATAATTGAACAACGCATCAAAACGAACATGAGCCAACAAAAGGGATAGGGTGGTTTTGGCTTTTTAGCGCGCATTTCAAAATTATGACGGTCAAAATATTACCGTTCTTTTCAAACAAGGTCATAAAAATACGATTCAAAACTACTTTTTTATGTCATTTGGGTACGAGTACTTTAAAAATGACATAGTCTATAATGAAAGAACACCGACACAAATTTTAACAAAAATTGCTCCCCTTCATAAATTCCACGAGATTTCAAAACAATATTTTGCTTTCATACGAATCTGTTTGTTCCAAGTGGAAAAAAGTTGCGCAGAACAGTTTGTTTTGCTGCACAAAATGTCTGGAGGTAAGATTATTGAACAGTAATTTATTGAATATCCGCAGCATTTTAGATCTGGAACAATGGCAAAAAATCCAGGATGAACTGGCGATCGTCACGGGTATGGCAATTTTGATTGTGGATTATAAGGGAGCGCCCGTCACAAAACACAGCGGCTGTACGGAATTTTGTGCGACAGTAAGGAAAAATCCGGAGACGGCTAAATATTGCCAGAAATGCGATTCGCGGGGAGGCATCGAGGCCGCGCGGCTCAACAAGCCTTTTATGTATTTGTGCCATTGTAATATTGTGGATGTCGCGATCCCCATCGTGATCGATGATAAATATATCGGCGCGGTTATGGCGGGGCAGGTCATGGCGGAACAGGCGAGCATGGCAGATAATTTGGAAAAGATACTGATGTCTGCTTATGAAAACAGTTTTATCGATCAAAGCGAGTCGCTCCGCAAAAAATTTGAGCGGATACCCAAAATTTCCATGCAGCGGATTAACGCAGGGATCAACCTGCTGCTTCACCTTTGTAATTATATTGTGGGAGAGGCGATCAGTAAAAGCGCGATGAACGAGACGTATGGAAAAATTTTGGGGAACGTCTCGGAAAGTGCTTCCGCGGGGGCAGACTTCACAGACACATCACTGGATGCAATGATCAATATTAAGGATCAGGTGGCAAAAGCGATCATGAGCAAGCAAGTAAAATCCGGCGAGCCCCAAGCGATCAGCTCGTCCAAGCATCCGATCCTTAAACCTGTCATCGAGTACATCTACAACAACAAACATGAAAACATCATGCTGTCGCAAATGGCAAAGTTATCCCATACCAGTCCAAGCTATTTAAGCCGTTTGTTCAAAAAAGAGATGGGAAAAAATTTCTCGGACTATGTGACAGATTTTAAGATGACGATTGCAAAAAACATGCTGGAAAACACCAGTTTGTCGGTAACTGACATCTCCAACGATCTTGGGTTCAGCGATTCTGGTTACTTTATCAAGTTATTTAAAAAGCATGAGGGCATCACCCCTGCAATGTTCAGAAAGTACATGAAGTGACAAATTTTACAGTCAAAAAACTACCATAACAGCCATGGAAGGCAATATTTTACGATGAATAATTACAAAATCAGGTCATAGTTGTATAATGCCTTTTGAATTTTTGGGAGTTATAATGGCACTACACCAACAAACCGAATACCGCATTTGCACCTTCCATCAGCCGGTATATCGGGAAACAATATCCAATATCTACTGAAAAAACAATAAATACAGGAACCACTCTTTCATTCAATTTATCGTATCAAAGATTTTATTAAAAAATCATGATAAAAATTATGGGCAAATAATAAAAAGGAGTGACAGATTATGACAAGAAGTTTTATTTCTCCCTCAAAATTCGTACAGGGAGAGGGCGAGCTTAAGAAACTGGGCGAGTATGTGGCCGGCTTTGGCAAGAAGGCCATATTGGTTGCGCATCCGGACGATTTTGCACGGGTGCAAGATATATTGGACGAGAGCCTGAGCGACACAGACTACGTACATGCCGCTTTTTCCGGAGAATCGTGCGATGCGGAAATAGGCAGGGTCGTGGAGCTTGTGAGACGCGAAGACGCGGATGTTGTGATCGGCCTTGGCGGCGGAAAAGCGCTTGATACAGCAAAGGCGACAAGCACGCTGACAAAAAAACCGGTCATCATTGTCCCGACGATCGCCTCGACAGACGCGCCGACAAGCGCGCTTGCCATTATTTATACGCAGAACGGCGAATTCGAACGGTATATGCACCTTCCCAAAAATCCTGACCTCGTACTGGTGGATTCCGGCATCGTTGCCAAAGCGCCGACAAGGTTTTTGATCTCGGGCATGGGGGACGCGCTTGCGACCGTGTTTGAAGCGCGCGCCTGCATCAAGGCAAACAAGCCCAACATGTCGGGCGGATTCAGCACGATCGCGGCAGCCGCGATCGCAGAGACGTGTTATGCTACGTTGCTTGAAGACGGGCATAAGGCAAAGGCGGCATGTGATGCAAATGTAGTGACAAAAGCGCTTGAGAATATCATTGAGACAAATATCCTGCTTTCCGGACTTGGGTTCGAGAGCAGCGGACTTGCGGCGGCACACGCGGTGCATGACGGGCTTACGGTATTGGAAGAAACACATCATTATTTCCACGGGGAAAAGGTTGCGTTCGGAACACTGGTACAGCTGGTGCTTGAAAATACGGATGAAGAAACGTTGATAGAAGTGCTGGACTTCTGCCGTTCGCTGTCGCTGCCGGTGTGCCTTGCAGACCTTGGCGTGGAGGAGCTTGACGACGAGAGGCTGATGAAGGTTGCGACGCACGCGTGTTCTGATTTGGAGACGATGGATAATATGCCGTTTGAGGTAACACCGAAAGACGTTGCGGCAGCCATCCGCACTGCAGACATCATTGGGAGGACTTGGTAAATGAAAAAGATCATGAACGAGGTTGTATCCGTTGTGGACGAAATGTGTGAGGGGATCATACTGGCGGATGACAACCTGGAATTGAATGAAAGGTATCGGGTGGTCAAACGAAAAAACCTTGATAAGAGCAAGGTGTGCCTGATTTCGGGGGGCGGAAGCGGTCACGAACCGGCACACGCGGGTTTTGTGGGCGAAGGCATGCTGAGCGCCGCGGTGTGCGGAGACGTATTTGCATCGCCGTCCACGATACAGGTATACAACGCGATCCTGCAAACGGAGAGCGACGCGGGAACGCTGTTGATCGTCAAAAATTATTCAGGCGACTGCATGAATTTTGATGCGGCGGCAGAAATGGCGATCGAAGACGGTATCGAAGTAGAATGCGTGTATGTGAACGACGATATCGCGGTACAGGATAGCCTGTATACGATCGGCCGCAGGGGCGTTGCCGGAACGGTATTTGTCCACAAGATCGCCGGGGCTGCCGCGGAAGCGGGAAAAGACTTGCAGGAAGTCAAACGGATCGCAGAAAAGGTGATCGAAAATGCCAAAACGATCGGTTTTGCGCTGACGTCCTGTACCGTGCCTGCCAAGGGTACGCCGACGTTTGAGATCGCGGAAGAAGAAATGGAATTCGGCGTAGGCATCCACGGGGAACCGGGCATCGAACGCTGCGAGGCGACGTCGTCGCTGCGGATCGCAAAGCGTATGTGCGATATGCTGTGCGAGGAACTGAAGCTAAAACAAAAAGACGAATGTGCGCTGCTCATAAACGGTCTCGGCGGTACGCCGCTGATGGAGCTGTATATTCTGAACAAAGATATATGCCGGGAGTTGCAGCAGAGAAAAATCCAGATGCACGAAGTGATCGTGGGCAATTATATGACCTCGCTTGATATGGCGGGCGCATCGGTGACGGTGCTCAAACTGGACGAAGAATTAAAAAAGCTGCTTGACAGCCCGGCTGATACGCTTGCGCTGAAGATATGAGGGGTGAAGGAATGGACATTACAGTTTCAGACGTAAAAAATGTGATCGCAAAATTGTGCGACGTCATCATTCAAAATGAAGTATATTTTTGTGACCTTGACAGCGCGGCGGGCGACGGGGATTTTGGTATGTCGCTTTCCAAGGGGTTTCGGGAAGTGCAGAAGCAGCTTGACCAGATCGATACAGCTGACGTGAGCCAGTTTGTGAAGGGTTGTGCGATGATCATCACAGAATATTGCGGCGGCGCATCCGGCCCCATCTGGGGTTCGGGATTCCGCGCGGCGGCACTGTGCGTTAAAGGAAAAGAGACGGTTACAGAGCAGGACGTTCCGGAGATGATTGGCGCGGCGATCGAAGGAATACAAAAGCGCGGTGGCGCAAAATTGGGGGATAAGACTCTGCTTGACGCGCTGATTCCGGCGCAGCAGGCAATGCAAAAGGCGGTGGATGAAGGCAAACCGCTTGCAGACGCGGTGGCACAAGCGGCAAAAAGCGCGGCACAGGGCGCGGAAGACACGAAAAAGATCGTCGCGAGCAAGGGACGCGCGTCATACCTTGGCGAACGAAGTATCGATTATCCGGATGCGGGCGCTGTAGCGATCAGTGTTATTTTTGACAGCTTTGTAAAGCAGAAACAATAACGACCAGAACTTTCAACCAGTGGAACTTACATAAAGGAAAATCCGTAAATTGTAGTGAGAAAAGCACAAAATAACTACAGTGTTCTTTCTCATACGCAAGATACGGGATAGTGGGACAAAAGCGATGCAGGAAAGGAAAAGAAAAAATGAAAACAGTAACGGAAGCAAGCAGGGAAGTACCGGTTTTATGCGAGGCTGATGTTGTCGTGATCGGCGGCGGCGCAGCGGGGATCGGCGCGGCGCTGGGAGCAGGGCGTTCGGGAGCAAAAACAGTGCTGATCGAGAGGTTCAACTGTCTGGGAGGATGCCAGACACTCACGTTCAACGACTCGTTCTCCTTTATCGACGACCGTATACAGGGTGGACTGATCCAGGAAATCATCGACAAATTGCACGAGGGCGGCGCGGTATACAAGCCGAGTGTCGGTTCCAAAAAGGCACACTGGAGCGCAGACGAGGGATGCTTTTACTTTGATCCTGAATATTACAAATTGATGCTTGAAAACATGATGGGCGAAGCAGGCGTACAGCTTTTGTACCACGCGTTCGCGGTGGATGGTATCCGTGAAGGCAATGAGCTGAAAGGCGTAATCATCGAAAGCTGGCAGGGACGCCATGCGATCCTCGCGAAGACGGTCATCGATTGTACGGGCATTGCCGATCTGGCGTGGAAGGCGGGCGCTTCCGTAACAGGCGAGGAAGGCTACAAAGACGATACGTACGGCCCGTACAAGGGCATGCACATGGCGTTTGGGTACGGCTACTTTATACGTGGGCTGGATTATCCCAAATTCCGTGCGTTCGCAGAAGCAAACCCAGAGGAATGGGCCGACTGGGTAAAGGGCAGGAAGCTCTTTACGGAAGCAAAGAAGACGGGCGAGCTCTATTCTTTCCGCAACAGCTGCATCTTCCAGGAATACGAGGATGGACGGGTATGGATGTTAAGCCCCGGATACCCGATCGAAAAGGGACACCATCCGTGGGAAGCGGAACAGATTTCGCTTGCGACAGTAGACCTCAGGAAACAGGCGTTCTCCATCCTGAACCTGCTCAAAAAGCATGTGCCGGGCTTTGAAAACGCGACAGTCGAACAGACGGCGAGCAAGCTGCTGCACAGGGACGGTCACAGGATCGTCGGGAACTATACAGTGACAGAAGATGATATGCGCGGCGCAAAAACGTTTGAAGATTCGATCGCGTGCTGCAACATGCCGCCGGATCCGTTCTTCCCGGACGGCGGGCACCACTTCAAATTTGACGTAACGCCTTACGATATCCCGTACCGCAGCCTTGTTTCCAAGGATTTTGGAAACCTGATGGCAGCGGGCGGCGCAGGCTCGATGGACCTAATCACATGGGCGGCGCTGCGGTATTGCACGCCAAGCGTATGCACAGGACAGGCAGCAGGAACAGCGGCGGCAATGGCAGCGAAGCAAGGCGTCATGCCGAGCCAGATCAATGTATCGGAACTTCAAAAAGAGCTGCATGGCAAAGGCCTGATCACAACAAACAAAGACCTGCCAGCGTCCGTTGTTGAGGAATACGCAAGACGCGCTGAGGAATGGGGCAACGGCTTCGGTATGTAAGAAAGGAAAAATATAAAAATGAAAACGATAATGGAGACCTCCAAGGAAGTATCGGTTTTATATGATGTTGACGTGGTTGTGGTCGGCGGCGGCCCGGCGGGCATCGGCGCTGCTCTCGCGGCGGCGCGCAACGGCGCGAAAACCGTGTTGGTCGAAAAATACGGTTGCCTGGGCGGAAACCAGACGCTGACACACAACGATAACTATACTTTTGTGGACGACCGCGTGCAGGGCGGCATTGTTGCTGAAATCATCGAACGCCTGAAAAAGGCGGGCGAAACGTTCAACCCAAGCGTGGGGTGCCTGCGCGACAACTGGAGTCCCGGAACGGGCTGCATCTATTTTGACGAGGAATATTACAAGCTTCTGGTAGAAGAAATGATGGAAGAAGCGGGCGTGACCCTGCTGTACCATGCATCTGCAGCGACAGGCATTGCGGATGGCAATATGCTTAAGGGGATCATCGTAGAGACGCATGAAGGCCGGCAGGCGATCCTCGCAAAATCTGTCATCGACTGCACAGGTCTTGCGCACATTGCATGGCAGGCGGGCGCAAGCGTAACAGGAGAAGAAGGCTATCCGGACGACCGCTTCGGTCCGTTTAAGGGTATGCACATGGGATTTGGCTACGGTTTTTGGATGTGTGGCATAGACTATAAAAAATTCCGTGAATTTGCAGAGCAAAACGAAGAAGAATGGGATTATTGGATCAAGGGCAAAAAGCTGTTTGTACAGGAAAAAGAAGCGGGCAGGCTGTATACGCCGCGCAACAGCACGCTGATGATCGAATATGCGAACGGACGCTGCTGGTTTATCGGCGCGTATAAGCCCATCGAAAAAGGCAGCCATCCTTGGATGGGAAAGGATTTGAGCGACGCGGAGGTCGATCAGCGCAAGCAGGCGTGGTCGATTCTGGAAACATTCAAGAAAAATGTTCCAGGTTTTGAGAACGCAAAGATCGAGCAGACGCCCATCAGGCTGCTGCTGCGCGACGGACACAGGATCGTGGGCGAATATACGATCACGGACGACGATATGAAGAACGCGCAGTCGTTTGACGACTCCATCGCGTGCTGCAATATGCCGCAGGATCCGTTCTTCCCCAACGCAAGCCATCAGTTCATCTATAATGTAACGCCGTACGATATTCCGTACCGCACGATGCTTTCCAAAGACTTTGACAACTTGCTCGCTGCGGGCGGCTCTGCCTCTATGGATCTTGTGACGTGGGCGGCGCTGCGGTATTGCACGCCGAGCATCTGTACAGGACAGGCAGCCGGGACGGCGGCGGCGCTGGCGGCAAAACAAGGCGTGACGCCCAAAGAAATCGATGTGAAGCTGGTGCAGGACACGTTGCACGAGCAGGGAATGGTCACAACGAACAAACAACTGTCGCCTGAGGTGATAGAGGAATATAAATGGCGGACAAAGACATGGAATAGGGGACTTAAGCTTTGATGCAGGCTGAAGGATCCGGCTACAACAAATCTGCTGCCCGCAAGACTAAGAGATTTGGAGGAATGTATAAATGATTCTCCGTTTTGAGAATGTAACAAAATACTTTGGTGGTCTGGCTGCGGTAAAGGATGTGTCCTTTACCGTAGGGGAAAACCAGATATTGGGACTCATCGGGCCAAACGGATCGGGCAAGACGACCTGCTTTAATCTGATCACAGGCGTACATAAGCCAACGAGCGGCAACATTTTATTCGAGGACAAGGAAATAAGCGGTACGCCGTCCCATAAGATCGCACGAATGGGCATCGCGCGTACGTTCCAGATCAGCAGCGTTTTTCCAACGTTGAGCGCGGTGGAAAATGTGGTCACCGCTCATTACAACAAGACAAGATCTAATTTTGTCACAGGGCTTTTCGGCATATGCGGGACGATCAAGGAAGAAAAACGTGTGCTGGAGCACAGCGAGGAGCTGCTGGAATTCGTGGGGCTCAAAGAAAAAATGCAGACCCAGGCAGACTCGCTGACGAGTGCAGACCAGAGAAGGCTGATGATCGCGATCGCGCTTGCCACAAGCCCCAAGCTTTTGATGCTCGATGAACCGTGCGCAGGCATGATCGAGGACGAACGTGCGGAGCTGATCGCTTTGATGCGTTCAGTGTGCAAAGACGGCATACCGATCCTGCTTGTCGAACACCACATGAAAATGATCATGGAAGTATGCCACCATGTTGTGGTCATGAACATGGGGCAGAAGATTGCCGAGGGAAAACCGGAAGACATCCAGAAAAACGAAGCCGTGATCGAGGCATATCTGGGAAGGAGCGGAAATCATGCTTAAGGTAGAAAATCTGATATTCAACTACGGCAACGTAGAAATCCTGCATGGATTATCCTTCAAGGCGGAAAAGGGAAAGATAACGGTTTTGATTGGGACCAACGGCGCAGGAAAGACGACGACCATGAAAGCGATCATGGGTATGATGCCCATCAAAAGCGGCAGCATCGAATGGGATGGAACGGCTCTCAACAAAATGAAATCCCATGCGGTCACGCAAAGCGGCGTATCGCTGTGCCCGGAAGGCAGACAGCTTTTTCCGGATATGACGGTGTATGAAAACCTGATCATGGGCGCGTATACGCGCACAGATAAAAAAGAGATCGAAAATTCGGTGGAGGAAGTATTTGGATGGTTCCCGCGTCTAAAGGACAGGACGAGCCAGCTCGCGGGCACGCTTTCGGGCGGCGAGCAGGAAATGCTTGCGATCGCGCGGGCGCTGATGGCAAAGCCGCAGCTTTTGATGCTGGACGAACCCTCCTGGGGACTGGCGCCGATATTGGTCGAGGAAGTAGGCAACATCGTAAGAGATATCAATAAACGCGGAACGACCGTATTGCTTGTGGAACAAAACACGCAGATGGCATTTGACCTTGCCGATTATGTGTACGTTCTCGAGACGGGTAACATCGTGATCGAGGGCACCGCGGAAGAACTTTCAAAGGACAAAACGATCCATGAGACCTATCTCGGCATCTAAGGATGTACAGAGCGTAACACATAGTATGATTGCAATTCAAAAACCGCTTTAAAGGAGGAAAATTATGGAAAACGCTATACTTCTTCAGCAATTGGTAAACGGCGTTGTTACAGGAAGTATTTATACCCTGCTCGGCATAGGGTTATCGCAGATCTACGGCGTTCTCGGCATCTCGCATTTTGCACATGGTTCTGTTGTGATGGTCGGCGGCTACATCGGGTATACCTTTGCACGGCTGCTCGGCGTACCGTGGATACTGGCAGCGGTCATCGCGATCCTTGGATGCGCGCTGTTGGGTATGTTTTTAGAACGATACTGTTACCGCGTAATCATCAAAGGGCCGCCTATCAATATCTTTATCATGGCTTTGGGACTGCTCTTTATCTTTGAGAACGTCTGCCAGATGATCTGGGGGGCTGATCCGGTTTCGATCCAGGCTGTGGGCAATACGACGCTAAAGCTTGGGCCAGTCACGATCACGACGTTCCGTCTGTACGTGATCATCATCAATCTGGTGATCATGGCGCTTCTGGCCTTTATGATGAAAAAGACCAAACTAGGACGCTCGATCCGCGCTATGTCGCAAAACAGAGAAGCGGCGACAATGGTCGGCGTAAACGTCAACAAGACGAGCAGCTCGGTCTTTGCGATCGGCAGCGCGCTCGCGGGCTTGTGCGGTATCTTTGTAACCAGCCTGTTGCAAATGTTTCCGTCCTATGGCGGCGACATCGTACTCAAGGGCTTTGCGGTCATGATCTTGGGCGGCCTCGGAAGCATCCCCGGTGTTATTGTCGGCGGCCTCATCATGGGTATCGTCGAAAGCCTTGGCGCAGGATTTATTTCAGCAGCCTATAAGGACGCGTTTGGATTTATCATTATCATCCTGGTGCTGATATTCAAGCCGAATGGATTGTTCGGTAAATCAAGCGCTGCAACAAAATAATGAATATAAGGGTTTTCTGAAAGGAAAAGAGTAAATCAAAATACAGGAGGATTGAAAGGAATGAAAAAAGGAAACTTTAAAGTACTGGCTATACTTGTAGCTGTGCTGATGGTCGTCGCACTGGTTGGTGGATGCGGCGCGCCGGCGGCACAAGAAAGCGGCACGCAGACCGGAGCGGGCGAACCTTCCGGCGGAGTAGCATCAGCTGATGGTGGCTCTGCGGCGAACAGTTCCAATGAAACACTGAAAATCGGTGTAGACGATTCGCTGACAGGAACGGGTGCTCCTTACGGTCTGCCGGCCTCTAACGCGGTCAAGCTCGCTGCTTCGGAAGTAAACGAAGCAGGTGGCATCAAGATCGGCGACAAGACATATAATATCGAAGTTGTCGTATACGACAACAAGAGCGACGCGACGGAAGGCGTGTCCACCATCCAGAAACTGATGGACATTGACCAGGTGCATTATGTACTGGGCTGGAGCTCTTCTACCTCCACCTCGTCTGCCGCACAGCAGATCCCGGGTAAGGAAGTAACGATGTTGGTCGGCAACGCGCGTTCGCCGCAGATCGCATTGCTCTCGCCCGGTAACCTGTTCCGCAGTGCTACGGCAAACTGCTACGATCCGGTTGCGGACTGCGAATACATCAAAAGCTTGGGCATCAATAAGGTTGCGGTACTCGCGTTTTTCAATGACACAGGGTACAGCGTACACGCAAACAACGTAGTCGATACGTTTGGCAAGGTCGGCGTGGAAGTGGTCGCAAAAGAAACGATGAACGCAGGGGATCTTGATCTTTTGAGCCAGATGACGAATATCGCCAACTCTGGTGCGGAAGCGGTGTACATGGCAGGTAATATCGAAGAATCCGCTATGGCGCTCCGCCAACTGCGTGAGCTCGGCTCGGATATCCCGATGATCACATTCTCGAGCGGCACAGGCCCGCAGTGGCTGGAAACATGCACGAACGACCAGATGGAAGGCAGCTACACCATTCGCCCGCAGGTTGCTGAAGAAGGCGGCGAAAACGGCAAACAGTCCGACGAATTCGTAGCGAAATACGAAGCGATGTTTGGGGAAAACCCGAGCCAGACAGCGACAAACGGTTATGACAACTTCTGGATTTTGATGGCGGCGATGCAGAACGCAGGCACAACAGACTGGCAGGCTGTCAACGACGCGCTGAAGGAAGTCAAGGTAGAAGACCTCGACCCGAGAGTCCTGATAGAATATACGCCCCTTGAAGGCGGACTGCTGTTTGACGACCTCGGCCAGGCCTATCATCCCTACACCGTTGCAAAATGGAGCATGGAAGACGAGAACTGGGCGTATGAAAGCACGATCGGTAAGGAACTGGGGCCGGACTTCCTGCACAATTTCTTAAAGGCATATTGTGAAGAACAGGGGATCGAATATCCCGGCACGAAATAAACCCACATTGGCACCATACGATAGACCTGTTTCGGAAGGCCCCGCACGGCGGGGTCTCTCCGGAGCAAAACCATGAAGGAGAAACCAAACAATGAAAACGATTCAGGAAAGCGCACGAGAAGTACCGCTGCTTTGTGAGGAAATGGACGTCATTGTTATCGGAGGCGGCGCGGCAGGCATTGGCGCGGCCATCTCGGCAGCACGAAACGGTGCAAAAACAATCATTATTGAACGCTTTGGTTTTTTTGGCGGAAGCCAGACAGCAGCCTTTGATGATTCCTTTGCATGGGTAGACGACCGGGTGCAGGGTGGTATTGTGCAAGAGATCATGGATGATATCATCGCCGCCGGTATGGATCACAAAAACAGCCCGGGTCAGGTGCGCGACCACTGGGCAAATGAATTCGGAAGCATCTTCTTTGACGGAGAATATTATAAATATCTGGTAGACAACCTGATGGAAAAGGCAGGCGTAAAGGTCGTCTTTCACGCGCTTGCAGTAGACGCGATCGTAGAGGGCGATTCCCTGCGGGGCGTGATCATTGAGAGCCTTGAGGGCCGGCAGGCGGTTCTTGGCAAAACGATTATCGATTGCACGGGCATCGCGCATATCGCGTGGAAATCAGGCGCCAGCGTAACAGGAGAAAACGGATATCCGGACGACAGGTTCGGTCCGTTTGAAGGGCTGCATATGGGTCTCGGATACGGATTTTTTGTCCGCAATATCGATTATCACAAGTTCCGTGAGTTTGCGCAGGCAAACCCGGAACAGTGGGATCATTGGGTCAAGGGCCGCGAGCTTTTCCCAAAGGCGCGCGCCGAGGGAAAGCTGTATTCCCCGCGTAATTCCTGCCTGATGACAGAATATGAGGACGGAAGGGCATGGATCATCAATCCTTATTATAAGCTGGAAAAAGGGCAGCATCCGTGGCAGGTAGAGGTTGTATCATATGCGGAAAAAGACATGCGCAAGCAGGCGTGGTCGTGCTGGGAGCTGCTGAAGGAAAATGTGCCGGGCTTTGAAAAGTCCCGCATAGAGCAGACGCCGTCGTGCGCGCTGCTTCGGGACGGGCACCGCATCGTCGGCGAATACACGTTAAAGGAAGAAGATATGTACGGCGCAAGGACGTTTGAAGATTCTATATCTATCTGCAATATGCCGCCTGATCTTTTCTTCCCGGACGGATCGCATCATTTTAAGTTCAATGTAACACCGTACGACATCCCGTACCGCTGCCTGCTTTCTAAAGATTATGACAACCTCTTGGCAGCCGGAGGCACGTCCTCGCTCGACTTCATCACGTGGGGCGCGATCCGCTATTGCACACCCAGCCTGACGACAGGACAGGCGGCGGGCGCAGCTGCGGCGATTGCAGTGAAAGATGGCGTTGCGCCGAAGAACGTGGATGTTAAAAAGGTACAGGAACAGCTCAACAGGCAGGGGATGCTGACAACGAACAAACAGGTATCGCCGGAAGTGGTGGCGGAATACGCGCGGCGTGCCGAAGAATGGGGCGATGGTTTTAAGATCAGCGAATGACCGGGACTTCAATACATCATATGGAGGAATAAATTCTATGTTGAAAAAATCGAAAAAGAGGCAATTGACGATCGCACTGGTCGCCATAGCGGCGCTTGTGATCATGCTCTTTATCCCGCAGATCGTAACGACCTCGTACTATCTGCACCTGATCATCGTTACGCTGATCTGGATCGTCCTGACGTCCGGGCTCAACATTATTCAGGGATATGCTGGATATGTATCCATGTGTCAGGTCGCCTTTTACGGGATAGGCGCATACGTATCCGGGCTGATGATGAGCAAGCTGGGGCTTTCCATGCCGGTAGGCCTTTTGATGGCGGTAGGGATCGGCCTTGTGGTCGGTACGATCATCGGCCTTCCGTCCCTGCGCACCAAAGGGCATTACTTCTCGATCGTTACGCTGGCGTTCGCCATGCTGTTATTTACGATCATGAAGGGCTGGCAGGATGTGACAGGCGGCATTCAGGGATTTTCGATCCCGCCGCTCAAAGGAGATTTCTTTGGGCTTCCGCTTTCGTCAAGGGAAGGGTACTTCTATATTGTGCTCATTGCCGCGGTGCTGACGCTGCTGTTTGTCTATCGGCTGTTTAAATCAAGGACGGGCAGGGCGATCGTCACGATGCGCGAGAATGAGAACCTGGCAAAGGCAGTGGGCATCAATGCAACGGGAACAAAGCTTCTCGCCTTTAACCTAAGCGCGGTTCTCGGATGTGTTGGCGGCGTGCTTTACGCGCACTACATGAATTTTGTCAATCCGACAACGTTTGCGGCAGGCATCGGCATGAATGCGATCCTCGCGGTTATGATCGGCGGATGCGGTACGGTGATCGGGCCGATCGTCGGTTCGGTGGTCGTGACCTTCCTGCCGGAGCTGCTGCGCGCGGCAGAGCTTTACAGGCAGCTGGCATTTGGTGTTTTGATCATTGTTATGGTATATCTGCTGCCCAAGGGAATGGTAAAACCGATCGTAGACGGCTTTAAGAAATTGATCAGCAAAATAAAAGAAAAAAACAACAAAGAAAATATTGCCAATATGCCGGAATGACAGGCAATACCAACCAAAAACAGCCCTCCAGTGGTGTCAGCGTGTTTGTCTGAATGGGGAGCAGACCACACAAGGTACCCATAAAGAACCCGCTTACCACATATTGATGAGCGGGTTTTGTTTATCCGGCGAAGAAAGGAATACAAAAGAATGCAGGACATTTATATTTTAGGCAGCGTAAGGACGGCGATCGGAGCGTTTGGCGGTTCATTACAGGACGTAGAGGCAGTAGAGCTGGGAACGGCTGTCATCAAAAATACGTGCGAACGTGCGGGCGTAGGTATGGAGCAGGTAAGTCAGGTTCTGATGGGCAACGTACTACAGGCCGGACTGGGACAAAATCCGGCACGACAGGCGGCAATGCGTGCGGGCATCCCGCAGGAGATACCGGCCATGACGATCAACAAGGTATGCGGGTCAGGGCTCAATGCTGTGAATCTTGCGGCGGCCTTGATACGTGCAGGCATGGCGGAATGCGTCGTCGCGGGAGGCATGGAAAATATGTCGCGCGCGCCGCATACGATGAGCCTTCGCCGGGGACAGAAGATGGGCAGCGTACAGGCGACGGATTCGTTGATCCATGAAGGTCTGTGGGATGCGTTCTATGATTATCATATGGGCGTCACAGCGGAAAATGTAGCGAAGCAATACGGCGTCACGCGTGAAATGCAGGATACATTTGCCCTGCAATCGCAGCAAAAAGCGCTGCGCGCGATACAGACAGGACGGTTCAGGGATGAGATCGTGCCCATTCCTGTCCTGCAAAAAAAAGGAGAGGCAGTATTGTTTGCGCAGGACGAATATGTACGGGATACTTCGGCAGAGGCACTGGCAAAATTACGTCCGGCCTTTGAGAAGGATGGAACAGTCACCGCGGGCAACGCTTCGGGCATCAACGACGGTGCGGCGGCGATGGTGGTCGCGTCCGGAGATTTTGTGAAAAAACACAACCTGATGCCGCAGGCGAAGTGGCTCGGGTGCGCGTCGTGCGGGGTAGACCCGCAGGTCATGGGCACAGGGCCGATCCCGACGGTCAAGCAAGCGCTGCAAAATACAGGACTTGTGATCGGCGATATGGATTTGATCGAGGCAAACGAGGCGTTTGCGTCTCAGGCTATCGCGGTGATGCGGGGAATTGGTGCGGACGAAGAAAAAACAAATGTCAACGGCGGTGCGATCGCCCTCGGACACCCGATCGGCGCGTCGGGCGCGCGTATTGCGGTGACGCTGCTGCATGAGCTCGCAAAACGAGAAGCAAAATATGGGCTCGCAACGTTGTGCATCGGCGGCGGGATGGGCGAAGCCGCAATCTTTGAGCGGGACGCCCTGTGCAGGTGAGCGGCATGGAAACCATTCGGATCGAAATCGAAGAAAATGTTGCGCGTATCGTGCTCGACCGCCCTGCGCAACGAAACGCACTCAACGAGCAGATGCTCTTTGAGCTGCAGGAAGCGTGTCAAAAACTCAATGGCAACCGGGAAGTGCGGTGCGTGATCGTTACGGGAAGCGAGGAAGGCAGGGCGTTTGCGGCAGGAGCGGATATTGCCGCGATGGAAAAAATGACGTATGAACAGGCGTACGCGTTTGCGCAGCTGGGGTGCGAAACGTTCCGCATGCTCGAGCAGTTGGAACAGCCTGTGGTCGCGGCGGTAAACGGCTATGCCCTTGGCGGCGGCATGGAGATTGCTCTGGCATGCGACATTCGCCTTGCATACGATACGGCGGCGTTTGGGCTGCCGGAAACGACGCTGGGCGTGATGCCGGGGTTTGGCGGTACGGTACGCCTAAGGGAGCTGGTCGGTCGTGGACGCGCGGCGGAAATGATTTTTACAGGCAAGATGATCAGCGCGCACGAAGCGCTGCAATATGGACTGATCAACGCATGCTTTGAAAAAGACGTGTTTGAGCAGGAGGTGGCAAATCTGGCGCATACGCTGTGCGCAAATGCGCCGCTTGGCATCAGGAATGCAAAAAAAGCCATGACACAAAAAAAGTTTATAACGGAAAACATGTATTTTGCCCAGTTGTTTCTGACCAAAGATCAAAAAACAGGCATGGGTGATTTTAATCGTAAAAAGAAAACAGAATATTTTTCAGGAGAATGATAAATGAAGAAAATAGCGGTAATCGGCGCGGGAACGATGGGTGCATCCATTGCACAGGTGTTTGCAATGGCGGATCGCGAAGTCGTTTTGGCGGATCGCAGTATGGCGGATGTGGGGCGAGGAAGGGACATCATCTGTGATTCGCTGCTGTATATGATGGCGAAAGAAAAAATCAGCGAGAGACAAAAAGACGAAATCCTAACACGGATAAATTTTACGGACAATATGGAGGAGTGCGGCGGAAGCGACCTTGTCGTGGAGGCGATCTATGAGAACATGGAGGCCAAGCGGGAGATGTTTGGCGCGCTGGAAAAAATTGTGGGAAGCGATACGATCCTTGCGTCCAATACCTCGTCCCTGTCTATCACGGAAATCGGGAACGGGCTGAAATACAGGGAGCGTTTTTTGGGCATGCACTTTTTCAATCCGGCAAACATCATGAAGCTGGTCGAGGTCGTGAGCGGTATGCATACCGCGCCGGCGGTCGTGGAACGTATCGTAAAGACGGCGCGCGAAGTTGGCAAAACGCCGATATGCGTTAAGGAACACGCGGGCTTTGTGGTGAACAGGATACTGATTCCCATGATCAACGAGGCGATCGGCGTATATGCCGACGACGTTTCTTCGGTGCAGGATATTGATACGGCGATGAAGCTGGGATCGAACCAGCCGATCGGCCCGCTGGCACTGGGGGATATGATCGGGCTTGACGTGGTTCTGGCGATCATGGAGGTACTGCAAGCGGAAACAGGGGAGGACAAATACCGTCCGCATCCGCTGCTCAAAAAAATGGTGCGCGGCGGACTGCTGGGAAAAAAGACAAAACAGGGTTTTTATTCATACGAAAAGTAACCGTCGCTTTTTTTACGCCGCTTTGGTATACTAAGGAGCAAGAAATGCGGCGTGAAATGGATTTTGTATTGAGAAAATGGGAAAAAAGTGATGCGCACAGCGTTGCGCGTTACATCAACAATCATGACGTGCAAAAATGGCTGCGTGACGGGCTTCCTTTTCCCTATACTCTCGAGGACGCGGTTGTGTTTATTGAGGATATGTGCCTTGCCGCCGACCCTAAGAAGAACATTATGCTGGCGATCGATGTGGACGGCGAAGCAGTCGGGAGCATTGGCGTTTTTCAAAAGGACAACATCTACTGCAAAAGTGCGGAGCTCGGATACTGGCTGGCGGAGCCCTACTGGGGACGCGGGATCATGACGCGCGCGGTGCGCCAGATATGCAATGTAGCGTTCGATAGCTTGGATATCGTGCGTATCTTTGCGGAGCCGTTTGCGGAAAATGCCGGATCAAGAAAGGTGCTGCAAAACGCAGGGTTTCGCCTGGAGGGGATCGCCGAGCGTTCAGTATATAAGGAGGGGCGCGTGCAGGATTCCTGCATGTATGCATTCGTGATTTGAAATTCAAAGACATTTCGATCCAAAAGAAAATTACATTGGCAAACTTTATGATGATCGTCATTCCGGTGATGATCGTTTTACTTGTTATGGTGGGCATCCTGTTCGGCATACTGGAGGGCAAGGGCTCGGGACTTACGGTCACGGCGCTGGAAAAATTCAGCAGTAAAACAACGAACTACCAGCTGCAGGTGATGGTGGATTCTTTGAGCGAGGAGCTTGTGGAAAACGCACAGCCGTTCGCGCAGGGATCGGCCTTTTTAGGTGTGTGCGAGGACATGGAAGGGTTCGGTACAGAGATTCTGGTTTTGGACGGCACGGATATCCTATACCGCACGCCGGGCGCTTCGGAGCGGGAAATGCTTGCAAATGCGGCGGAGATCGGTGCGGGCAAAGGAGATACGCCGTTGTTTTTACGCAACGAAAACGGGTTTGTCTACCGGACGCAAACGGATGCGGCGGGAACGACATATTCTGTTTTTGTCGTAAACCGCGGGCTCGCCTATGATACAGGAGAGTATTATGTATATGAACAGATAAAAACCCAATTGAAAATTTTATTGGTGGCGATGGGCGGCACGGCGATCCTGATCATTGTACTAACGGGTGTGATCTTATCTAAGAAAGTGTCGAGAAGCATTTTGGCGCCGCTCCGGCAATTGAGCAGGGCGACAACAGAGATACGAAACGGTAATCTGGATTATGCAGTTGATTTTCGTTCCGGAGACGAAATGGGGCAGGTATGCGAGGAATTTGACGAAATGCGGCGGCGGCTGAAAAAATCCGTATTGCTGCAACAGCAATACGCCAGAGAACAGCAGGAGATGATCGCCGGGATATCGCACGACCTGCTGACGCCCATCACATCCATCAAGGGCTATGTGAGCGGGATCGTTGACGGCATCGCAGATACGCCCGAGAAACAGGAGCATTACCTGCGCACGATCTATGATACGGCGTGCGATATGGATCAGCTTGTGGAGAATTTGTTTTTGTTTTCCAAGCTCGGGACAGATAAAATGCCTTTTCACATGGAGCGTACCGATCTTGCCGCCTATCTTTTGCACTGCTGCGGGGAGCTGCGGCTCGGCATAGAAAAGCATGATATGGAGCTTGTATTTGAAAACAGGTGCGCGGGGCATGTATGGACAAAGATTGATCGTGCGCAGCTTGGGCGCGTGCTGAAAAACCTTGCGGACAACAGCGTGAAATATCGAAAAAAAGATGCGTCTGTGAAAAGCCGGATCAATATTGTGCTGGAGGACGTAGGCGAGGGCGCTGTGCGGATCGTGTTTTCGGACAACGGCAGCGGGATCGGCGAAGCAGAGGCGGAAAAGATATTCGAGAGTTTTTACCGCGGCGATCCTGCGCGGGGCAATGCGGCAAAGGGCAGCGGCCTCGGGCTTTCGATCGCGCGCCGCATCGTCATGCGGATGGGCGGGAAAATTTTTGCGCAGGGACGGCCGGGGTTGGGGCTTGCCGTGATGATCGTTTTGCCGCGACAGGGAGAGTAAGGGCATGAAACGAATACTGATCGTTGAAGACGACAAGAGCATAGCAGAGCTCGAGCGGGATTATTTACAGGCAAACGGATTTGAAGTGACCAACGTTTTTACTGGTACAGAAGGGCTTGAGGAGGCGCTCGGGAATGAGTATGCGACGATCGTGCTCGATGTTATGCTACCTGGTGTGGACGGGTTTGAAATATGCAGGAGGCTGCGCGAGAAAAAAGATACGCCGGTGATCATGGTTTCTGCGCGCAGGGAGGATATCGACAAGATACGCGGGCTTGGTCTGGGCGCGGACGATTATATGGTTAAGCCGTTCAGCCCGTCCGAGCTGGTGGCGCGCGTGCAGGCGCACATTGCGCGGTACAAGCGGTTGACGGGTGCGTCAAAAGAGGATAAGGCAAATAGAATAGAAACAGACGGGCTGGTGATCGACGTAGAGGCCCGCCGGATCTTTCTCGCGGGACAAGAAGTGGTGTTTAAAAATAAGGAGTTCGAACTGCTGGCCTTCCTTGCCTCCCATCCAAACGTCGTGTTCAGCAAAGAAACACTCTTTGACCGGATATGGGGAATGGAACCGTTTGGAGACACGGCGACAGTGACGGTGCATATCAACCGCATCCGCGACAAGATCGAACGCGGCGGCAAAAAATATATCGAAACAGTATGGGGCTCGGGTTACCGCTTCCGCGGATAAGCGATGAGCAGCTCGAAGTGGATGGTGATCTCTGTGATGTGCTCAAGCTGCGCTTCTTGTATGGGGATATGTGACGTCAGGGGCGTCATTTTATAAAAAGAGACAAGCTGTTCCTGCGAGACAGGAAGCGTATAAAGGATCGTTTTTTGATCGGCGATATCGGCGTGACGCGCCATATGGCCGATTGTTTTTTCGTTGGTATATGTTTTGCTTTCCAGGTTTTTGGACACGCATTGACGCAGCTCGCGCAGATATTGTTTTCCGGGCACGGCTTTTATGATCGCGCCATCCGGGCACAACACGCGGGCGAATTCGTCGTAGTTTGCGGGCGCTAAAATGTTGAGCAAAATACCTACCGCGCCGTCGGCAACAGGCAGGGCGGCGAGGTCGGCAACGGCAAAGCGTGCATGCCCCGGCTCTTTGGCCGCCAATACAACCGCTTCCTTCACATTGTCGATCCCATAGACGTGTAAGCCTGGCGAACGTGCCAGAAAGTGTGAATAGTATCCTTCCCCGCAGCCTGCGTCTAAAACGACGGGAGTTTTGTCGGGAAGAAAGCGTGTTACCGTCTCCTGCACTGCCATAGCGACAGGCTCAAAGAAGCCGTCCCCAAAAACCGTTTTGCGGCTTGTAAACAATTCGCTGTCGTATCGCAGGTCGTGTCCCGCGCCGCCGGGAAGCAGGTGGACATAACCCTTGGAAGACAAGTCGAAGCAATGCCCGTTTTTGCACAAAAAACTCCCGTTCTCATGCAATGAAAGGGAGGCCCTGCAGACCGGACAACGAAAAAATATGTCGCTTCCTTCAAATTTTTTGATTACTGTCTGGATTTTCATGTTTTTATTATACCATTCTATGGGGGAAGGGCAAAGCGCAGCGCCCAAAACAGGCGACGAAACCTCTGCGGGAGGAATACTTGTACTGATACTTTTCAGCACGCTGACTGCCGGATGGTATATACGAAAATTGAAAACGGAAAAATAACAGTAAAACAGGGAAGACCGCATTTAAAACGCGGTCTTTTTGCTTGCTTACATTGACAGTGTTTTTTGAACAGGCTACAATAAAAGGGTATTTTTAATCCCCCAAATTGCAGAAAAGAGGAAAAAGCGATGAACAGTCAGGTCGTGCAGATTGCGGCAAGGATACGCGAGCTAAGGGAGATCCTTGAGATCCCGCAGGAAGAGGTCGCGCGCAAGGTGGGCGTAGGCCTTCAAGAATATCAAAAATATGAAAGCGCGCAGGACGATATCCCGATTGGCGTGCTTTACGGCGTGGCTGCGGAGCTTAAAGTAGACCCGACAGAGCTTTTGACGGGCGAAGCGCCGCGCATGGACGAATATACGATCGTGCGGGGCGGCAACGGCGTGAGCGTAGAGCGCTATCCTGGGTATTCGTTTACATCGCTGGCATATAATTATAAACACCGCGATATGGAGCCGATGATCGTGACCATTTCCCCCAGCGAGGAGGCGGAGCTGGTGACGCATGACGGGCAGGAATTCAATTATGTGCTGGAAGGCAGTATCAAGATTGTGATCGGCGAGCGAGAGTTTGTGCTGGGGGCGGGCGACAGCATTTATTTCAATCCGGCGATCCCGCACGGGCAGCGTGCCATAGACGGCGAAGCGAAATTTTTGACGATCATCAACGAGTGAGGGCGGGTATATGTTGGAACGTTTTTTAGACAGGACAGAATTTGAGAATTACGATGATTTTAAGCAGAATTATGCGCTCAATATACCGGAACACTTTAATTTTGCGTATGATATTGTAGACGGATGGGCGCAGCAGGACGAAAATAAGCCCGCGCTTGTATGGTGTGACGACGACGGCAACGAAAAGAGGTATTCGTTCGGCGATGTGAGCCGCCTAAGCAATAAAGTGGCCAATATGCTGAAAAGCAAAGGGATCGAAAAGGGCGATGCGGTCATGCTGATGCTAAAGCAGCGGCCAGAGGTCTGGTTTATGATGGTCGGCCTTCATAAGCTGGGGGCGGTGTGCATACCGGCGACGTTCCAGCTTACGCCTAAGGACATCATCTACCGCTGTAATGCGGCGGAGATCAAGATGATCTGTGCAGTAGATGATGACGAGATGCTCGGGCATATCGAGCAATCTCTGCAAGAATGCCCGACACTGAAAAGCGTGGGCGTAGTGGGGAAGAACATTCCCGCATGGGCGTTTGACTTAAGGAATGCCTTAAGCGAAGCGGACGAAAACTGGACGCGCGCATATCAGAACGAAAACGACGACCCCATGCTGATCTACTTTTCGTCGGGCACGACGGGGATGCCGAAGATGATCCTGCACGACTTTACATATCCGCTGGGGCACATTGTGACTGCGAAGTATTGGCAGAAGGTGGAGGACGGCGGGCTGCACCTGACTGTTGCGGATTCCGGCTGGGCAAAATTCGGCTGGGGGAAAATATACGGACAATGGATCTGCGGAGCGGTTATCGTCGCTTATGATACGGAAAAATTCGATCCGCATAAAATGCTTGAAACGATCGACAGGCTCAAGCTGACGACGTTTTGCGCGCCGCCGACGATTTATCGTTTTTTGATCAAGGAGGATATGAGCGGGTGTGACTTTTCGACGATCAGGCACGCGGGCATCGCGGGAGAACCATTAAATCCGGAGGTGTATAACCGCTTTTTGGAGATGACAGGCCTTGCCGTGACGGAGGGCTTTGGACAATCGGAGACAAGTGTGCTGATTGCGAATTTCGGTTGGGATCCGATCAAGCCGGGTTCGACGGGAAAGCCGTCGCCGCTTTATGATGTGGATATTGTGGATGAAGACGGCAATTCGTGCGAGGATGGTATCGTCGGTTCGATCGTGGTCAAAAATACCGACAAAAAACATCCGACAGGATTGTTTAAAAAGTATTATAAGGATAAAGAGGCGACTGAGCGCTGCTGGCAGGACGGTGTTTATAACACGGGCGATACGGCATGGCGGGACGCGGAAGGCTATTTCTGGTTTGTGGGCCGCAACGACGACGTAATCAAATGCTCAGGATACCGGATCGGGCCGTTTGAGGTAGAGAGCGCGCTGCTGACGCATCCGTGCGTGCTCGAATGCGCGGTGACAGCCGTGCCTGATCCGGTGCGCGGGCAGGTCGTGAAAGCGACTGTCGTGCTGGCGCGTGGATACGAGCAGAGCGATGCGCTCAGGAAAGAGCTGCAGACGCACGTCAAGAATGTGACGGCGCCTTACAAATATCCGCGCGTGGTCGAATTTGTGGAAGAACTGCCTAAAACGGTAAGCGGAAAAATACGGCGCATACAGATACGCACAGAGGACGCAGATAAAGCATAAAGAAAAAACACGGCAATCGCCGTGTTTTTTTTGTGCAAATTTTTAATAATTGAACCGTTCGCTGTTTTTGACGACCAGTTCTGCCTGTCGCGCGTAGGTATCCTTTAGGATGGGGTATAAGGAACGGTAGGTTCCATAATATTCTTCATAGATCTCCACGTTTGTGGGATCGGGTTTTACTTCACCTGTGATCTTGATGATCGAACGGCAGGCGTCTTTCAAAGAAGAAAACGCGCCGCACCCAACAGACGCCATCAGCGCCACACCGCACGCAGGAGCCTCTTCGATGCTCGTGCTGAGGATGGAAGCGTTGAAAATATCCGCTTGTATGTGCCGCCACAAACTGCTTTTTGCGCCGCCGCCCGAAGCCCTGATCTCGGTGACCTCGATGTCGTATTCGCGCAGAATTTCAAGCGTATCACGCAGGCTGAACGTAACGCCCTCCATGACGGAGCGGCAAAGCTCCTCGCGTCCGTGCCGGTAGGTGATGCCGAAAAATACGCCGGAGGCGTTTGGATCGGAATACGGCGTACGCTCACCGTTCAAATAAGGCAGGAAGCAAAGACCCTCACTGCCCGGCTTGGCGTTTTGCGCAAGCTCGCTCATATAGTTGTATACGTCCTTGCCAAGAGAGGCAAGTTCTTTTTTTTCTGTAGGAAACATGGAATCGCGCAGCCATTTGAAGGAACCGCCCGCACCGAGCGTACAGCCGAACAGACACCATTTTTCCTTTTGCACGTGACACATGGAAAGCGCCGCGCGCGGCAGCTTGTCTGCGATGGGCGTATCCATAGCCGCGAACACAACGCCGGACGCACCGATGGTGGAGGAGACCATACCGGCCTCGATGACACCGTTGCCCACGCCGCCTGCCTGCTGGTCGCCGCAGCCCGCAACAACGGGTATGCCGCTTTTCAGGCCGAGCTCCTTTGCGATGTCCTGTTTGAGATATCCGGCTACGTCGCACGATTCAAGCACGCGCTCGGGCACGATCGATTTGTCGATCCCGCACAATGTGAAAAGCTCGTCAGACCATGCGCGCCGGGGAACGTCGAACAAAAAAGACCCTGACGCGTCCGTGACCTCGGTGGAGATATCGCCCGTCATCATAAAACGGAGATAGTCTTTGGAGAACAGGACCTTATAAATCCTTTGATACTCCTCCGGGGTGTTTTTTTGCATCCACATCAGCTTGGGCGCCCAAAAACCGGGCAGTGGATGATTGGCGGTGATGCCGAGAAAAGTATCGCTGCCGATGTTATCTTCGATCCATGCTTTTTCTTTGGTGGCGCGCTGGTCAAGCCAGATGATGCAGTTGCCTATGGTATCTAAATTATGGTCGAGACAGGTGGTCGCAAGCATCTGGCCGGTGATGCCGATCGCTTCGATCTTTTTGCCCGCGTCGCTCGAATTGACGGCGGCTTTGACTGCTTTTTTGCACGCAGACCACCACTCTGCGGGGTCTTCCTCGGCATGGTGGTATCTGGGCGTGATCATATTATATTCCTCATAGCCTGTGCCGGCCAGATAGCCATTTTCTCCTATGACGATAGCTTTTACGCCGTTTGTACCAGCGTCGATGCCGAGAAAGTACTTCATTTATAATCCCTCTTTGGATGGTTCGTTATTGGTCTTCCGGCTTTAGACGCTCTAAAATGCCTTTGGCCGTATATTCGTCTGTGATCAGTACGTTGAACAGCTTGCCCCGCGCCGCGCCGATGATGGCGTCAACCTTGTATTTGCCGCCCGCGGCAGCGACCACCGTGGGGATGCTTTTGAGTGTGGCGGTGTTGACGGCGATCACGCGCTGGTTAAGAGACGTGTTGCATGGCGTTCCGCCGACGTCGTAAAAACGGGCACAGATGCAGCCGACCGCGTTGTTCTTTCTGAGATCTTCGATATCTCCGCGTGTGACGGCGTCCGAATCTGTGGCGTGCACATTTTCAATGGTAGAGGAGTGATCCAATTCTCCGTCGATGCCGACGACTGCCAAATCAAGTAATTTTGCTTTGTCAAAGATCGTTTTCAACGGCTTGGAATCCAGGAATGCCTGTGCCGTTAAAATGTTCGCGGCGATCATAGGCGCGTACAGATAACGCACCGTGCTGCGTGGGAAATTGGAAGCGACCTTTTCGCATAACGCGTTTGACAGGATGTTGACCTCACGGTTTGTGCCGAGGCCGCCGATCAGCGGGATAAATTCCACGTCCTTGATTTTGTTGGTGGTCTTCACCTTCTCGGCAAAGCATTCAAGCGTACGCCCCCACCCAAAGCCAATGTGTCCGCCGCTTTTTAACAGGTTGGCGGTATAGGTCGCCGTGGCGCTGCCGATGCGGTCGTCGATAATGTCGCGGTTTTCACTGGGCACGTTCACGATCTTTACGTCCTCGATCCCCAAAAGGTGCCGCAGGGCAAGCTCGTCCTTCAAAAAGGCGTTTGTCTGGCGGGGCTCCGCGATCTGGATGCGGACGATTTTTTCGATTTTTGCCTCTTTGAGCATTTTGACGATGGTCGGACGGGAGATATTCAGCATTTTTGAAATCTCAGCCTGCGTCTTATCTTCCATATAATATAAATGTGCAATTTTAATCTTTAAATCGTATCGTTCTTCAACAGAAAAGGCCAATGTTTTGTCCCCATTTCTTATTATATAGGCAAAAAACTCTTAATATGATAGTAAGGGATACGTTAACGATTGTCAAGCAAATGTAAATATGATATCCAAATGTTAACTTATTTTGCCCCAAAAGAGGTATTTATGTAAAAAAAGCGATTGACTTCATAAATCATTTGTGTTTTAATCAAAGTATCAACTGAATGTTAACTTTTTTCAATACAGTTAACATTTGAAAACGAATAACTTTTACAAGAAATCAGCAAAGTACAACAGAATGAAAAGTAAAGAATGTAGATTAATGTTTTCAACATTAACAATATCTTATGTAAATTAACTAAAGTTAATGAAATTAACAAAAATAAACGAACGAGGAACGGCCAATGAAATTTGATTTAGTGCTTGACAAAAGCTTTGAAATAGCAGAGACGCCTGTCTGGGACGAGCGGATCGGCAAGCTTTACTATACGGATCTTTTTACGGGCGACGTACACCGCTATGATCCCAAAAGCAAAGAACAGGAAGTATGGAAAACAAATGCGCTGATTGGCAGCGCGGTTCCGACGAACGATGTGGATAAATTGTTCTGTGCGCTCGACACAGGAATGCACCTGCTTGACCTAAAAAACGGGGAACTCGAGCTTTTGTGTGATCCGGAAAGCGGGAATAAGCAGAACCGCTACAACGATACGCGTATCGACCCCAAGGGACGTATTTTCACGAGCTCGGTCTCCAAGCTTTACGGCACGGACGACTATAGGCCGGATATGCGCGGTAACTTTTATATGGTGGATACGGACATGAGCGTACATGTAGTAGAAGAAGGCATCAACCAGTATAACGCGATCGTATGGAACGCAGACGCAACAAAAATGTATGTGATCGACACCTTTAATGAGGCGCTGATCAGCTACGATTACGATATCGATAACGGGCCTGTCGGTAAAGGCAGGGTCATTATCGAATTTGGCGAGCTCGGTATGCCGGATGGCATGAGTATCGACAGCGAGGACAATCTCTATATCTGTCACTGGACGAAGCAGGTATCCGTATGGGACAAAGACATGAACCTGAAGGAGACCATCAAGATTCCGGTGGAATTCGCGTGCTGCACGGGTTTTGGCGGAGAAGATATGAAGGACTTGTACTTAGCGACTGCCAAGTATTGTTATTCCGAAGAAGAATTGAAGGCAAATCAGGGAGCCGGCGGATTGTTTTGCGCGAAAAGCGCAGTCAGGGGAACCGGAGACCATTTCTATCAAGTAAATAAATAAGGAGAGTAAAAAATCATGTATGCATTCGAATTTCAGGTGCCGACCAAGATCGTGTTCGGCGAAGGAGAAGTATCAAAAGTAGGCGAGCAGGCTGCGGGCTTTGGAAGAAAAGCAATGCTTGTTACATATGACGAGGATTTTGTAAAACAGGTAGGTTTTTACGATAAAGTCAAAAAGAGCTGTGACGCTGCGGGCGTCGAGCTGCTGGAGTTCTTCGGCGTGAAGAGCAATCCGACGGCGGAGCATGCGGCAGACGGGATCAGGATGGCGAAGGAACAGAAGCCGGACGTGATCATTGCTCTTGGGGGCGGCAGCGCAATGGACGAAGCAAAGTTCATCGGTGTGGCCGCAAAATATGACGGCGATCCGTGGGATTTCCCGACGGGCAAAGCGGCGATCGAAGATACGATCCCTGTGATCGTGGTGGTCACGATCCCGGCGACGTCCTCAGAGCTTAACGGTACGGCTGTTATCACAAACGAAACGCTGCGCCGCAAGGACGGCTTTGTAAGCGCGATCATGAAGCCACGCGTATGTATCTTAGACCCTGAACTCACCTACACGATCCCGATCCGCCAGACGGCGTATTCGGCGGCGGATATCGTATCGCACCTTTTGGAGCACTATTTGGGACACCAGCTCGCGTTTGCGCCATATCAGGACCATTTCTGCGAAGGCGGCATCCGTTCCATTATGGAATGTATGGACAGGCTGTTAAAAGACCCCAAAGACAAAGACGCACGGGCGATCATGATGTGGCAGGCGTCTTACGCATGGTGCGGGTTCTATGATTGCGGATTCGGACTGCCGAACTCCAACATTCATATTCTGGGTCACTCGCTGTCAAATTTTTACGACACGCCGCACGGCGCTGCGATGTCGGTAACGATCTTAGCGACAATGCGGTATTATCTGAAGGAAAGAACGGCGAAATATGCGCAGTTTGCACGCGAGGTATTCGGCGTGCGCGACGAAGACGATATGATCGCGGCTTGCGCGGGTATCGCGGCGATCGAGGCATGGTTTAAGAAAATCGGCGCACCGGTGACGCTCAGCGAAGCGGGGATCACCGATCCGGACGCGATCGACAAAATGACGCCGGACGCGCTTGCGACGGCACGGGCATGGGGCGAGGAAGAGGAATACGGCTATAACGAGGCCGTGATCCGCGAGATGTTTGAGCTCTGTCTGTAAAGGAAGCTGCTGCGGGAGACAATATGATTGAAATCAGCAACCTGACAAGAAAATACGGCGAAAAGACAGCGGTAGAGAATGTCAGCTTCAAAATCAATAAGGGTGAGATCGTCGGCCTGCTCGGGCCGAACGGCGCAGGTAAGACCACGATCATGAAAATGATCGCGGGTTACCTGATGCCCACAAACGGAACGATATTGGTAGATGGCATCGACGTGGTGGAAAATCCGCGCGAAGCCGCTGCCAAGATCGGTTTTTTGCCCGAGCTTCCGCCGCTTTATCTGGAAATGGAAGTTGCTGAATACTTGAAATTTATGGCAGAGATCAAAGGGATCGCAAAGGAAGAACGCGCATCCCGTATTGAAGAAGTGATGGACATCGCGCAGGTCGCACACGTAAAAGAACGTGTGATCGCGCATCTTTCCAAAGGATACCGCCAGCGCGTAGGCCTTGCCGGGGCGCTGATGGGTATGCCGGAAATACTGATTTTGGACGAGCCGACGGTAGGGCTCGACCCGCGGCAGATCGCCGATTTCAGAAAGCTGATGATCGAGCTTGGCAAAAACCATACGATCATATTCAGCACGCATATCCTGTCGGAGATCGACATGGTATGCGAAAAGGTAGTGATTTTAAACGAAGGACGCGTTGTGGCCGTCGACCAGATGGAAAAGCTGGAGCAGGGCAAAAACGGATTCCTGCTGCTGGTGGATGCAGAACAAGCCGAAGCGAAACGGGTGCTTGCGGGCGTGATGGACGAATCGTGCTTTGCGCCGGCAGAGGGCGCTGGACAGGGAAGCTGGTTCCACATCTCAGAGCAGGACAGCCCTGCGCTCCGCAAACGTATTTTCTTCGCGCTGGCGCAGGAAAATATGGCGATCCTTGAAATGAAAAATATGCAATTGACACTCGAGCAGGTGTTCCTCAACCTGACTGCGGTGGATGCACGTAAGGGAAAGGAGGCGCAGTGATGAAGTATCTGTACAAGAAAGAGATGGCAGTCTATTTCACAACGCCTTTTGGTTACATCTTCCTCGGCGTGTTCCTCATCCTGTCGGGCATCATGTTCACGATCTACAACCTCCTCGGGGGCAACGGGGATATGGCGGGCACATTCGACCTGCTGAAAAATTTTGCTTTTATTATCTTTCCGGTGCTCACAATGAAGCTGTTCGCGGAAGAACGGCAGGCGGGTACGGAAATGGTGCTGGTAACGTCCAAGCTCAAGATGACGGATATCGTGCTGGGCAAATTCTTTGCCGCGCTGACGCTGTTTGGCATCGCGCTGTTGGCGACGCTGGTCTATGTGGGCATTATCGCGGCATACGGCGACCCAAATTTTGGGGCGCTTGCGGCCTCGTATCTGGGCTTTTTCCTGCTCGGTATGGCGATGAGCTCGGTATGCCTGTTCATCTCCTCGATGGTAGAAAACCAGATCACGGCGGCGATCGCTTCTTTCGGGCTTTTGTTTTTCATGGTTTTGCTGGCCTCGTTCACGAAGTCGATGACGATCCCCGTGCTGACGCCTATGCTTTCCGCGATCGCGATCACAGTGCAATACGACCAGTTCACACTCGGTATATTGAGTTTGGGGCCGATCTGCTATTACATCGGGCTGACGATCGTTTTCGTGCTGCTGACCATCAAGAGCATGGAAAAACGCCGGTTTAACTGAGGGGGAGGCAGAGATGAAGAAAGAACAATCAGTTATTGCGGCAAAAAAGAAGAAATTTATGGTCACCTCCATCATATGGATTGTGGTGGTGGCGCTGATCGTCGTATTCGGCGTACAGCTTGCATACCGCGTGCCGTGGACATACGATATGACAGGACAGAAGCTGTTTGTGTTAAGCGAAGAAACAAAAAACGTTACGGACGGCCTTACGGACACGGTAAAGATCGGAGCGGTTTATTCGGACAGCAATCAGGATGCCATGGTAAGCGCGCTCTTGAAAGAGTACGAGAAGATTTCTCCCAACATTCAAGTAGAATTTCTGGATGTGGATAAAAACCCCGGCATGCTTGCAGGCTATGAGCTTGGAGATGTGAAGGCCGTACCCAACGGCACGATCATCGTCAACGGCAACGGACGGTATAAGGTGATCGCCCCGACAGAGCTGTTTGCGTCGGGCGAAACGGGCAACCAGTTTTACGGCGAGAGCGAGATCACGGGCGCGATCCGCTATGTGACAGCGGAAACGCTACCAAAGATATACTTTTTACAAGGGCATGACGAGCTGAAAACAGGCACGGACACCGCAAAAGCGGTAGCCCTGCTGGAGCGGGACGCGTACGCAGTAGATACGCTTTCGCTGCTGGAAAAAGGAAGCGTGCCCGAGGATGCTTCGATGGTGATCGCGGTTTCCCCCGCGGAAGACTTATCTGACGAAGAAGCAGCGGCGTTGCGCACATACCTTGAAGCGGGCGGAAAGTTCCTGCTGAGCGTGGATCCGACACTCAGCACCAATACGGACAAGCTGAAAAACTTCGGCGAGATCACGCGTTCGTACGGCATTGATATTGCAAACAACTTTGTGTTCGAGGAGGATCAGTCGTACTACCTGACGACGAGCAACATGTACCTGATCCCGCGGTATGGCGAACACGCCATCACAGAGCAAATGATAAACGACCAGAAATATGTGGTGCTGCCGCTTGTACGTGGACTGACGGAAGTTGAGCATGCGGACGACGTCAAGCTGACGCCGCTGCTGCAATCGTCGCCCTCCTCGTGGATGCGCACGGATGTATCCATTGCGGAAAACGGCATGACAGAAAAAGACGTACAGGGGCCCATCAACTTAGCGTACGCGGTGGAACAAAACGGGCCGCGTATGGTGGTCATCGGGGATTCCAATTTTATGACAGACGGAAACCTTGAAATGCAGGGAAACAGTAACCTGTTCATTAATAGTGTTGACTGGTTAAATGGCGGACGCGACTCCGCGATGATCGCCGGAAAGGTTATCAACTCCAATAGCATGGTGGTGCGCGGCGCGGATTTTGTAAAGCTGATGATCATCTGCTGTGTGGTGATGCCGCTCGTGATGTTCGTAGGCGCGATATTCGTATGGCGCATGAAGAAGAACAAATAGCGAAGCGACGGCCGGGGAGGACGGGGAATGCTGAAAAAGCATAAAAAGTTAATCATACTGGTCATCGTGCTTGCTGCTTTGATCGCCGTATATGCGGTGGTCAGCAATTCGAACGATCCTGCATTATCCGGCAAGCTGTTTTCCCTAGACGGGCAGCAGGCAGAGCATATTGAAATCACGAACGGGTATGGAACATATACATTCGATCTCGTCGACGGAAAATGGATCGTTTCGGAAAACGGGCAGCAGTACCGCACGAACGATGAAAAAATGAAGCTGATGCTGGACGCGCTCAATCATTTCACGATTTCGCGCGTGCTCGATCAGGAGATCGGCCTTTATGGGTTCGAGCAGCCAACGGCAAACGTAACGGTAAGGACAAGCGGGGGCGCGGAATACAGCTTTTTGGTAGGGAGGCCTACAATAAGCAGTAGCAGCGCTTACGTCAAGGATCAGGACAGCAATGTCGTGGCGCTCACGCCTTCGGCGAATGTGGCGCAGTTCGACGGGAGCCTCACAGCCTACAGGGATAAAAATGTGTTCACGGTGGACGGCGCAAATTTGCGGCAGGTCGCCTACTATAAGGATGGAGAGCTAAGCGTGAGTCTCATATCAGACGGGACGAGCTGGTATCTCAATTATCCGTACGAAGCACCGGCGAGGAGCATCGTGACCAACGAGATCCTTGAAATGCTCAGGGGGTGGACGATTGCGGGATTCCCGGATATGGCACAGGTCACAGAAAGCGACATGGGCCTAAGCGACGCAAAGGACGCACTGATCTTGGTGGACGCAAGCGGAAACCAGCAGACGTTGGAATTTGGGAACAAATCCGGCGCCGCGACCTTTGTCCGTACGGGCAGCGAGGACGACGTCGCAATGCTGTATACGGCAGATATCGATTTTTCGCAGCTTAACGCACAAAGCCTGTTGTTTATATCGCCGCTCAAGGCGAATATAGACGATATCAGTTCGATCGAAATGAATATCGGCGGAAAACAATATCTCTTTGCGGTAAACAGTGCCATGCAGACCGCGTCGGTAAATGGCAGAATGATCGATTATGAGGATTTCGTAGGCATCTACTATAAATATGTATTGCTTCTTGCGGATGGCAGGGACGATGCGGGGGCAAAGGATATGCAGGCGGTGGCGAACATGAAGACCACGCTTACAAACGGACAGGAACTGACACTGGCACTTCTGCCGCGTGACGACAGCACCTATTTTATGGGGCTTTCTGACGGCAGTGCGGTCTATTATATGGATAAGGGACGGCTTAATGCTCTGATGGAAAGAGTTGCGGCGGTCGCCGGCTGATCACCCGATAAATACCGCATAACACGGTATTAATATAAATAAAAAAGGAGGAATAAAGAAAATGAAAAAGAGTACAAAATTGGTTGCTATCGTTATCGCGATTATGCTCGTAGCAGTAGCCCTGATCGCTTGCACGGCTCCGCCGGCAGCATCTGAGTCCGCGGCTCCGGCAGCGTCTGAATCTGCGGCAGCTCCGGCAGCGTCCGAAGGCGCCGAGGAATCTGCAGAGGGTGGTGCTGCAAAGACAGACGTTGTAATCGGTAAGGTGCCGATCACGTTAAAGCATGACGTTCACGGTAACGATGCAAAATGGGCAAAGATCTATGCAGATGAAAAGTATGGCGCTACATACGAAGTCATCGATCCGGACAGCGACCTCAACAAAGAGATTGCTGCGGTTGAGACATTCATCAGCAAAGGCGTTGACGGCATCATCCTGCATCCGGTAACGGAAGACGGCGTTGATGAGATCATCAACGAAGTACGCGATGCTGACATCAACATCATGACATACAATGTTGCGGCAAAGGGCAAGAAGGTTCCGTTCCTTGCGATCGACGAGGCGGAAGTTGCTTCCCAGATGGGCGCTGATATGGCGAAACAGTGGATCGAGCTGTATCCTGACAAAGAAGTTCAGGTAGGTCTTGTAAGCTGGACAGACATCGCGTTCTGCTTTGACAACCGCAGCGGCCCGTTCCTGGCTGGCGTAAAGACAGTTGTTGACTATCTGCCGACAGATGACAGAGGCTTTAAGAACACAGCTGGCGAAACGCTCACAGGCGCTACTTACTGGGAGCATGCAGGCGGAGACCTTGAGAAAGCAACGAAGGTAACTTCTGACGCGATCACAAAGTACCCGGATGTAAATGTCGTTTATGGCGACAACGTTTCCAACGGTCTTGGCGCTTTGGCGGCATATGAAGCTGCTGGCCGCGGCAAAGCTGTAGACGGCGTTCCGCAGACAGAGATCATCGCTTCGACAGACGCTTCCGACGGCGAGCTCAACAAGATCGCTGATCCGACGTCTTCGCTCAAGTATTGCCTCGGCATGCAGCCGCAGACATTTGCTTATGCGCAGGTCGACATGATCATGAAGCTGATCAACGGCGAAATGGACAACGACGTATATGTAGAAGAAAAAGTACCGGATACGTACTTCAACTACTACAAAGATTCTGTGAAATCTATGCAGGATTGGTACAACACACAGTATATGCCTGAAAAGGAACTGGATCTGGTTGGTACGTTTGGAGACAACAAAGTAGCGTAAGTTACGCGAAACCAAAGAATGAAACAGATTGCGGGCAGGGGTTTCCCCTGCCTGCAAAAAGTTAAACATTTACCGCCTGGCGGTAAACATCAGAAATGGAGGTTCAAATGCCTGAGCATATTTTGGAAATAAAAAACATTTCAAAACATTTCACCGGTGTCAAGGCGCTTGACGACGTTAGTTTTAACATTGTAAAAGGTTCATGCCATTGTCTGGTTGGTGAAAATGGTGCGGGGAAGTCTACGTTGATCAAAATATTGACGGGCGCGCATCCCAAAACCTCCGGCACGATTCTATATAATGGAAAAGAGTTCAGCCCCACAAGCACAAAGGATGCAATGAAAAGCGGCATCGGATGCCTGTTCCAGGAGCTTAACGTCGTTGAGAAGCTACGGGTGGAAGAAAATATCTGTCTCGGCCTTGAGGAGACAAAATTCGGTATCATCAAAAAAAGTTCCAACCAAAAGGTTTTTGACGTACTGCGCAGGATCGACGCATCAATCGAGCCCAAGCAGTATATCGAGGAGTTGAGCGTTGCGAAACGCCAGGTCGTTGAGATGGCAAAAGCGCTTGCGATGGATTCGGACGTTATCATCATGGACGAGCCGACCGCGGCTTTGACAGAAGAAGAGGTCAACCGCCTGTTTGAGATCATAGCCGATCTGAAAAAACAGGGGATTACGATTATATACATTTCGCACCGTCTGGAAGAGATCATGGAGCTTGCAGACTATATCACGGTACTGCGCGACGGCAAGCACATCGAAACAAAGCCGCGCAGCGAGGTTGCAGACCGCAGCGATCTGATCCAGCTGATGATCGGCAAGGTCATCATGGAGGATTATGTTCCCAATGCTGTGGATAAAAGCAAAAAAGCGATCGAAGTAAACGGGATTACGACGGACAAGCTGAAAAACATCAACTTTGATCTTTATAAAGGCGAGATATTGGGCTTTTACGGCCTAATCGGCGCGGGCAAGACAGAAATCGCGCGGGCGCTTTACGGAGCGGATCCGTATATTGGTGAAGTGCTTGTGGACGGCGAAAAAGCGGATTTGAAAACGCCGGGCAAGGCGCTTGCAAAGGGGATCGCCCTTGTGCCGGAGGAGCGCCGGACGCAGGGAATCGCAACCGCGCTTTCCATTGCATCCAATACGCCGATGATGAACTATCACACGGTTTCCAAAAACGGCATGCTCAACAAGGCAAAGCAGGCTGAGGTCGCCAGAAAGTACATCGACTCCATCGGCATTGCCTGCCGTAACGAAAACCAGTCCGTTGCTTATCTTTCCGGCGGTAACCAGCAGAAGGTCGTTTTGGCAAAGTGCTTGAACGCAGACCCGAAGGTGCTGTTGCTCGACGAGCCGACAAGGGGCGTTGACGTAGGTGCAAAGCAGGAGATATACCATATCATCCGCCAGATGGTAAAAGACGGCTGCTCGGCTATCGTTTTTTCCAGCGAACTGCCGGAGATACTCGGCCTGTGTGACCGCATTGTGCTGCTGTTTGACGGTGAGGTAAAAGCCATCATGAACAACGACGAAACACTCAAAACACAAGAAATCATGCATATCGTTACGGGAGGAGGTACGGATCATGAATAAAGAGAAAACGCTGACGCAGAAAAAAGGCCTGAAAATGACCTCTGACGGCGTACAAAACCTTACGATCTTCCTGATCTTTGTGGTAGCGTGTATTATTGGTTTTATATTACAGCCCGATCTGTTCTTCGGCTATACAAATATATTGAACATTTTTGTGAACTCGTCCAGCATCATTATGGTTGGTGCGGCGGTCACGCTGGTGCTTATTTCAGGAAACCTTGACCTGTCGGTTGGCGGTGTGGGCGCAATGGGCGCCGTGCTGTTCGGCCTAATGACCATTGCAGGCGTGCCTGTGCTGGTCGCGGCGGTGCTTGCGGTATTGATCGGCGGGGGCTTCGGATTTTTAAGTGGATATTCCATTGCGAAGTTCAAGCTGCCGTCATTCATCATCTCCCTTGCGTTCAGCTACATCTGCCGTGGCGTGGCGCTTATTGGCGCAGGCGGCGCAGTGGTGTTCAACCTGCCGCAGGATATCGGCATCATCGGTCAGACGATCGGCGGCGTTCCGATGCCTATGGTATATGCGCTCATCGCTGTCGTCATCTTTATGATCATCCAGGGCAAAACAACGTTCGGAAGCAAGGTATATGCGGTCGGTTCTAACATCACGAATGCAAAGCTTTCGGGCATTAACGACAAAAAAGTCATTTCAAGAGTATTTATGGGTTCGGGAATGATGGCGGCGTTTGCCGGCGTAGTGCTGACTTCGCGTCTTGCTGCTGCCGACAGCGGTATCTTCCCCAGTCTGGAATCCGACTGTATCATCGTGGCGGTTTTGGGCGGTACGGACATCAACGGCGGACGTGGCACGGTGCTGGGTATGCTGATCGGTGCATTGTTTATCGCTGTGCTGGGAAATATTATGAACATGCAGGGCATGACGGAATATATCCAGAACGTGGTGCGCGGCGTGGTACTGATCCTTGCGATTTTGATGAACAATATCATTCGCAACCGGATCAAGGTTTGAGGAGGGAGGAAGAACAATGAGTAAATTAGGAAGATCTTCAAAACAAAATATTGTCCTTTTGATCATTTTGATCGCATTATGCGTGTTCTTTTTCTCGCAGAATGATAAATTTATCAGCATGCGCAATATGATGAACATGGTTCGCCAAAGCCTGCCTAACCTGTTGCTTGCCTGCTCGATGATGTTCGTCATCGCAAGCGGAGCGATCGACTTGTCAATCGGCGGTATCATGGGGCTTTCGGCGATGTTCTACGGCTACCTGTGCATCTGGGGCGTGAATCCGTGGCTCGCGATCCCGATCATTATGGTGTTTGGCGCAGGCATCGGCGTGCTTAATACGGTCATCATGGAAAAGCTGAAAATACCGGCGATCATGGCGACGCTTGCCACGTGGATCATCACGGCGGGTATGGCGCTCGTGGTGTGTAACGCGATCCCGATCAGTGACGAGCTCGTAAAGCCGATCACGGCGTGGAACTCGATGAAATTCTTTGACGGTATCCCGCTGGCGCTGTTCATTGTGGTCGCTGTGATCCTATTGTTTATTTTCCTTGAGAAGAAAACGCTTCTTGGGAAGTATGCGATCGCGATCGGCGGCAACGACAGTGCTGCATATTACGCAGGTATCAACGTATTTAAGATGCGTATGATCTTCTTCATCCTGAGCGGCGCGATCGCTGCGTTCTCTGGTATGTGGCAGGTAGGGCGCCTCGGCTCTGCCGACCCGACCATCGGCGTAGGCATGGAGTTTTCCGTCATTGCAGCCGTTATACTGGGCGGCGTCAACATCAAGGGCGGCGAGGGCACGATCCTCGGAGTCGTGATCGGTACGCTGATCCTGATGATCCTCACCAACGGGATGCAGATGATGGGCATCGATTCCTTCTTCCAGCAGATCGTAACAGGTATCGTGCTGTATGTGGCGGTTCTTGTAAACAGTCTTGGTGGTAGCAAAAAGAAAATCAGCAAGAAAATGGTTGCGGCAAAAGAGTAACCACCTGAATAAGTAAAAAGAACCCCCCTGGTCGATGACCAGGGGGGTTCTTTTGTTTAACATCTGGAAAAGATGTTTGGTTGACTTTTTGATAATTCTTTGGCGAAGGAGTCGATCTCGTTTGGCGTATAGATACGCAGCTTCTCGATGCCAACAGGCCGGTAAAGCTGCAGCGCATAAGCGGGAAGCGTATCGACCTCATCCGCCATCGTTTGCAGGTCGGCGGGCTTAAGCTGCGGGATCACCGTTGTGCGCAGCTCCCACTCGATGTTCGACTCAAACAATATATCGAGCGTTTCAAGTACGGGAGCGCTGTCGCCCTGTCCGCGACAGATTTCAGCATAACGCGCAAAGGGCGCCTTGTAGTCCATCGCGACATAATCAACGAGCTTACGGTCGAGCAGCGTGCGCACCACAGGGGGAGAGCTGCCGTTGGTATCTAGCTTCACGTCGTATCCAAGCTCTTTGAGACCTTCCGCAAAAGGTACGATATCCTTTTGCAGCGTAGGCTCGCCGCCTGAAAGCACGATACCGTCAAGCAGTCCTGCGCGCTTTTTTAAGAATGCCATGACCTCGTCATTGTCCATGAAATCCGTCGTCGTGAGCAGCCCGCGGTTGTGGCAAAAGCCGCAATCGTAATTGCACCCTGCCGTAAAGACAACTGCCGCCAGCCGGTGGGGAAAATCGATGGTTGCCGTTTTCAGTAGCCCGGCAATGTTCACAGACTCTTTTCCTTGACCGTGTATTTGATGCGCTCGTCGTATTCCATCTTTTTGCCCTTGTGGAAGTTCTGCACCGGACGCAGGTAACCGACCACGCGGCTCCATACCTCCGTATCGCTGCCGCATTCAGGGCAGGAAAACTGCTCGCCGTCAAGATATCCGTGCTCCTGGCAAATAGAGAAGGTGGGCGTTAAGGAAATATACGGCAGCTTGTAATTTGTAAAGATTTTACGGATCAGTTTTTTGGCGACCTCTACGTCGGAAATGCGCTCGCCCATGTAAAGGTGCAAAACCGTACCGCCCGTATAAAGACTTTGCAACTCGTCCTGCAAGTCCATCGTCTCAAAGATATCGTCCGTAAAACCGACGGGCAGCTGCGTGGAGTTCGTATAATAAGGAACCTTTTCGTCTCCTGCGCAAATGATTTCAGGATATTTCTTTTTATCAAGCTCCGCTAAGCGGTAGCTCGTACCCTCTGCGGGTGTTGCCTCAAGGTTGTAGAAATGGCCTGTTTCCTCCTGTATCTGCGTCATCAGGTCGCGCAGATAATTCATGATGGATACGGCAAATTCCTGTCCTTTTTCCGTGGTCAGGTCTGTGCCGTCGCCAAAGAAATTCAAAAGCGCTTCGTTCATACCCAGTACGCCGATCGTATTGAAGTGGTTGAACCAATACTGGTCGGTGCGCATTTTGATGTTACGCAGGTAATGTGCAGAGAACGGATAAAGCCTTTTGTCTGTCTGGTCTTCGATGATCTTACGCTTGATCTCGAGGCTGTTTTTCGCCGTCATCACAAGCTGCCAAAGTCTGGCCTTAAATTCTCCCTCGGATTTGGCGAGATAGCCGATGCGCGGCAAATTGATGGTCACAACGCCGATCGAGCCTGTCATGGGGTTGGAACCGAACAGGCCGCCGCCGCGCTTCCTAAGCTCCTTTGTATCGAGTCGCAGACGGCAGCACATGGAAAGCGCATCCTCCGGGCTTAAGTCAGAATTGATATAGTTTGAAAAATAAGGGATGCCGTATTTGCAGGTGATCTCCATAAATTTGTTGACCACCGGGCTGTCCCAGTCAAATTCGTTCGTTACGTTGATGGTGGGGATAGGGAAGGTGAAAACGCGTCCCTTGGAATCGCCCTCCAGCATGACCTCGCAGAAGCATTCGTTGAACAAATCCATTTCCTTCTGGAAGTCTCCGTATGTTTCCCTGCGCACCTTGCCGCCCGTGATCACAGCCTCGTCCTTTAAGGTGCGCGGCACGACGATATCGAACGTCAGGTTGGAAAACGGGCATTGGAAGCCCACGCGCGTAGGCACGTTGATGTTAAAAATGAACTCCTGCAGCGCCTGTTTGACTTCTTTTTTGGTCATATTGTCGTAACGGATGAACGGCGCGCAATAGGTGTCGATGGAAGACCACGCCTGTGCGCCTGCTGTCTCGCCCTGCGTGGTGAATGTGGAATTCACGACTTGCCCAAGGAAGGAACGCAGGTGGTTCGCGGGGGAAGATTCTACCTTGCCCGGAACGCCGCCGAACCCGTCCATCAAAAGCTGCTTCAAATCCCAGCCCGCGCAATAGGGGCCGAAAAAGCCAAGGTCGTGGATGTGGAAATCGCCGCCTGTATGCGCCTCGCGCACCTCCTGCGGATAGATTTCGTGCAGCCAGTATTGCTTGGTGAACGTTTCGCGCACATAGTTGTTCATGCCGTTGATGGATTTTTGCGTGTTGGCGTTTTCCTTGATCTGCCAGTCTTTGTCGTCCAGGTAATCGGAGAACATATCGATCGTCGCGCCGATAAGGGCGTTTGATTCCCTTGCGGCACGGCGTTTTTCGCGGTAGAGGATGTAGGCCTTGGCCGTCTTTGCGTGTCCGCCCTCAATGAGGACTTTTTCCACAAGATCCTGTATCTGCTCAACGTCGGCAGTGTCAGATTTTAATTGCAGGTTCGCAAGATCGACAACGTCGTCGCTGATTTTTTGCGCGGTATCAAAATCGTCGCCGCCTACTGCGGTAACGGCCTTGAAGATTGCCCATGTAATTTTTTCTTTTTGGAAAGCCTGTGTGCTTCCGTCTCTTTTTTTGAGTTGTGTGATCATGATTCTTTCTCCTTGTGTATGATGAGTGCGGATGTATGATGAGTGCGGATAAAGCGTAAGAATAAAAAAACGCCCGGACAAAGAGCGCTTGACTCCTTTGCCATACTCCGTGGCAGTATTTGAGTAACCGTTGCAGGCTGGTCTTCTGGCTCGAGCATGATAACGCCGCACACGCCTTCCCAAAGTGTTACCCCCAGTGGCACTTTGCGTGCAGCTACGCTCTTACAGCGGCGGGACCGCGCGGGAATTGCACCCGTCTTCCCAATTGTGATCCCATGAGGATCACCTGCAAGACACAATATACTGTGTAGTTAAATTTAATTAACCCATAGATATTGTATTGCTAATAAAAAGAAAAGTCAATAACTATTTCATAAAAAGAAAACATTAAAAAACGCCGCAAGCGGCGTTTTATGTGGATCAGTCATTGATTTTGCCGTGCTTTGCCTCAAATTCCGCGACGTGCTCTTTAATTAGTTGGACGATCTCCATATTGGCGGAACGCCCATCGTAGCTCGCAACATAATGAAGCTTGTCGAGCAATTCGCGTGACAATCTTAGGGTATAAGTTGATCCCATAGTTTTGGATGTCATTTGCACAAGGTGTTTTCCGCTCATTTCTATATCCGGTTTCCTTATGAATTCACTTTATATCTATTGTAACTGTATTTATCATTCGAATGTGAAGAATGAATGCAAATATCATTTATTATGAATTCAAAGGGAGGTTACATTTGATGAAAATCCTATTATTTACAGACGATGAAATAGAAATCGAGCATTATAATACAATGAAGGTACTGGTTCCGCCGGAGTGCGCCCTTTTGGAGGCGGATCACGCCGTGGTCATTGTCGCCAACGAAGCGAGCTGGTTTGTGGAAGCTGTGGGCGAGGCGGCAGAGCTTGCGGGTAAGCCCTACGATGTGCTGCAAATAAAAAAACGCCGCTAGGGGCGTACCAGATTGAACGAAGACCGCGCCTGCCATGCTTCCTATCGACGGAGCTTACCGCAGTCTTGGATGGCTCACCGTCTTCTTGTTACCGCCAGTCGTCACGGCTGTTCGCAACTCGCTCGGGTTTTGCTTCGCAAAAACTCGCTCCTGCAAACACCGACGTGACTCCGCCGGATTCGGCACGCTATAACGCCCTCTATAGGAAGCTCTCGCACTGGCGGTCGAGCTTCGTCAGGTTGTCCTCTAACTTTTTGACCGCGATGCGGTATACAGGACTCGTGACCTTGCGCACGCCGACCGGGCAAACCTTGATGCAGGCAAAGCAGCGGATACATTTTTTTGTGTCCGTTTTTTTGAGTTCTGTCGGATCGATCGCTCCTGCCGGACAGATCTTTGCACATACGCCGCAGCTTGTGCACGAGTTATCTCCCCTGGGCGCGAAGGGCACGCTGCCATACGGGCGGTAGGGATGGTTGCCCGGCAGTACAGGGCCTCTGACGTCGCCACCGGCAGAAAGCTTGTCCTTGCATGCCTGTGCAAAGCGCTCCGCCTCCAAAAGATCGTCCGCATTCGGCCTGCCTGTTGCGATCTTCTCAGAAAACGTGTGCTGCGCAATGCCTGTAAATGCCGCCGCCGTAACAAAATCCTGCTTGGCGCATAAATCTGAAAGCTCTAACAGCGCGTCGTCGAATGCGCGGTTACCATACACCGCGACAAGGATGGCGCGCGTACCGTCGCCGTGCAGGCGTTTAAGCAGCCCGTTATCGATCTGCACCACCCTGCCGTAATATACAGGCACGCCGATCACAACGAGGTCGTCTTTTGAAAAAGTATGCTCGCGCAGACGGGTCTCGCGATCAGAAAGGTCGAGGCTGGCGTATGTTTCCCCAAGCGCCCCGGCAATTTTTTGCACATATTGTTTTGTTCCGCCCGTAGGGCTGAAATAGATGGCTGTGATATCCATAAAATCATTCTCCTTTTGGGGTCTCGCGACGCGGCGGATGGCAATGCCTGTGCATCTCGCGCATGTTTTTGCGGTTGTGCTCCCAGTCGCGCCAGATCGCGTCAAGGTCTACGTGCTCCGCTTTTCGCAGCGCGGGTTTCACGTCGAGCAAAACTTCCATTTCTGCGCGCGCCGCCTCATCGAACTGGAATTTGCCGCCCGACATGACCCATGCAAACGCCGTGCTCATCAGCGACTGGTGCATGAGGGAAAGCAGCATTTTAGGGTCGGACGAATTACGCATTTCGCCTGCTTCCTGCGCTTTTTCAATAATATCCTGTTGTAATTTTAGCGAAGCGTCCCGGCGTTCGTCGATGCGGAACGTACCAACGTCGCGGTTCAAGTTTTTAATGAAAAGCTGGCGTGCGATCTCTGTGCCGGAGTGGTTAAGATGCTCAAAGAACGGTTTATAAGAAAACCATAATTGTTCTACGAAATTTTCGGCGTTGAGTATCTGCATAAAGTATTCGGTGTTGATGTCGTAATTCATCTCGTGGAAGTCGTCTAAAAGATCGTCCTTGGACTTGAAATAATAATAGAAGGTATGTTTATTGACCCCGCTTGCTTCGCAGATTTCGTTGATGGTGACATCCTCAAAACCCCGCTCCCGAAACAGGTTCAGCCCGATCTGTTTGATTCTTGCTTTGGTATTTCTTTCAGCCATGACGATACTTCCTTCTATAGCACTTTACTACTGAACTTATCATAATTATGCAACCGTGTCAATGTTTTTTAAAAACATATTGACATTATTATGCAACCGCGGTATCATAGGTAAATTGAAAAGTTTTTATTTTAATAAAGAGAGAGGAAAGAGGGAACTTATGAGGCGCATATTGAAATATTTGAAGCCTTATGCCGCGCTCATAGTGGCGGCGGTCATATTGCTCTTCGGGCAGGCGTACTGTGACCTATCGCTTCCTAATTATATGTCGAAGATCGTAGATACCGGCATACAACAGGGCGGAATCGAAAGCGCGGCGCCAAAAGCGGTGAGCGAGGGGACAATGAATACCCTGCAGGCGTTCATGGAGGACGGCCAAAAGGAACTGGTACAGGCAAATTATACGCTTGTGACAAAAGACAGCGCGGATTATAATACCTATTTAAAGGAATATCCGGCGCTCGAAAATGAAAACATCTATGTGGAAAACAAGGTGGACGAAGCGACGCAGCTGAAGCTTGGCGGAGCCTTTTCGCGTCCATTTGCATCGATCAGTGCGATCGACCAGGTCATAGAAGCGGAAAAGAGTGGCTCGGACACCATTGCGCTCGACAAGCAGCAAAACGAGGATGGAACGGAAAAAACTGCGGCGATCCCGCCTGCGGTGATGCAGTTCATGGCGTTTTATGCGCAGCAGCCGGAGGGAACGGGCTTTTTTGACGCGCTCAACGCCTATCCGGATGCACAGCCGGTATACCAGGCGTTAGACAGCCTGCTCGATGAGAAGCTTGGCAATATGGACGCAAGCATGCTCGCGCAGATGGCGATCCCGGCGGTGAAAAGCGAATACGCGGCGCTCGGCCTCGATACCATGAAGCTCCAGCAGGATTACATTTGGAGCAATGGCGCGATGATGCTTTTACTGGCGCTCGGCTCTGCGGCGTGTACCGTTGTCGTCGGGCTGCTGGCGGCAAAAACCGGATCGGGCGTTGCGCGCGACCTGCGCGAAAAGACGTTCACCAAGGTGGAGAATTTCTCCAACGTGGAATTCGATAAATTTTCGACAGCGTCGCTCATTACACGCAACACAAACGACGTGACGCAGATACAGATGGTGCTCATCCTGATGATCCGTATGGTCATCTATGCGCCGATCATGGGCGTGGGTGGCGTCATCATGGCGCTCAATAAGAGCGTTTCCATGTCGTGGATCATCGCGCTTGCGGTCGTCGTGCTGCTTGGGTTCATCGGCTCGATCTTTGCGGTCGTCATGCCCAAGTTCAAAAAGATGCAAAGCCTGGTCGACCGTCTGAACCTCGTTATGCGCGAGAGCCTGTCTGGACTGATGGTCATTCGCGCGTTCAACACGCAGAAATTTGAGCTTGACCGTTTCGACAAGGCAAACGTAGACTTGACCAAAAACTCGTTGTTCGTCAACAGGGCGATGGTGCTGATGATGCCCATCATGATGCTGATCATGAACGGCATATCCGTGCTCATCATTTGGGTCGGCGCCAACCAGATCGCGGCCTCCTCTATGCAGGTGGGCGATATGATGGCGTTCATCCAATACGCGATGCAGATCATCATGGCATTTTTGATGATGTCCATGATGTTCATCATGCTGCCGCGCGCTTCCGTTTCCGCCCAACGCATCGCGGACGTGCTGGATACGGAGCCGCAGATCAGGGATCCCAAAAATCCTACAAAGTTTACAGACCCCAAAGGGCTGCTGGAATTCAAAAACGTGAACTT